>CAYQVT010000083.1:6126-13871 GCA_964420885.1 uncultured Gammaproteobacteria bacterium | reverse complement strand
ACTAAAGAGTACCGGGGGCATACTGAAAATATACACATCCTTTGTAAAGTAGAAACGCACAATCATCCAACGGCAATTTCTCCGTTTGCGGGAGCTGCCACTGGTTCTGGCGGTGAAATTCGAGATGAGGGCGCAACTGGTCGTGGTTCAAAACCAAAAGCGGGGTTGACTGGTTATTCCGTATCCAATTTACGCCTACCCGATGCACCTCAACCATGGGAGGGTAAAGAAGCCAAACCAAATCGAATAGCTTCACCATTGCAGATAATGCTTGAAGGGCCAATTGGTGGTGCAGCGTTCAATAACGAATTTGGACGCCCTAACATCGCTGGCTATTTTCGCACTTATGAACAGTCAATATCGAATCAGGGCGATGTTCGGGGCTATCATAAACCCATCATGTTAGCCGGGGGCTTGGGTAATATTCGTGAGCAACACGTTGCAAAGAATATAATTCCAGATGGCTCATATATTGTTGTTCTTGGTGGGCCAGCCATGTTAATTGGTCTAGGTGGGGGTGCTGCGTCCAGCGTTGAGTCCGGTAAAAGTTCAGAGGAATTGGATTTTGCTTCGGTTCAACGTGGTAACCCTGAGATGCAGCGGCGTTGCCAAGAGGTTATCGACTCATGTTGGGCTATGGATAAACAGAACCCAATTGTCTCAATTCATGATATTGGTGCTGGCGGCCTATGCAATGCACTACCTGAGTTGGTAGGTGATGCTGGGCGTGGTGGCAAGTTCAATTTGCGCGACGTGCTCAATGACGAACTCGGTATGTCTCCGATGCAGATTTGGTGTAACGAAGCGCAAGAACGCTATACTTTGGCGGTGGCGCCTGAGCGTTTGGCTGAGTTTGAAGCAATTTGTGCCCGTGAACGTTGTCTTTACTGTGTCGTCGGAACAGCTACCAATGACGAAGTTTTGGTACTGGAAGACAGTCACTTTATTGATGGCACGGTTCGTCAAAGAACGCCGATCGATTTGCCGATGGAAACTTTGTTTGGAAAGCCACCAAAAATGCTTCGAGATGTGGCTACAAGTGAGCGTAATGCTCCTGAACTGGATTTCTCTGGTATCTTGGTTGAGGATGCTCTAGAGCGGGTGCTGTCGTGTCCTACTGTTGCTGATAAAACCTTTTTGATTACTATCGGTGACCGAAGCGTGACAGGCATGATCGCGCGTGATCAAATGGTTGGTCCATGGCAGGTTCCGGTCGCCGACGTTGCCGTAACTACATCGGCGTATACTGGCAAATCGGGCGAGGCTATGGCAATGGGAGAACGCACCCCACTTGCTTCGGTTAACGCTCCCGCGAGTGGCCGTATGGCGATAGGTGAGTGTCTAACCAATCTTGCGGCTGCTAATATACGTGATTTATCAGAAGTAAAACTGTCGGCTAACTGGATGGCTGCTGCCGGTCACAACGGTGACGATGCCGAGTTATATGAAACGGTTAAGGCTGTTGGCATGGAACTCTGCCCTGAGCTTGGTATCGCAATTCCGGTTGGCAAAGACTCGATGTCGATGAAAACCGTATGGCAGGACGATGTCGGCGAGACTCGTAGCGTAACGTCCCCCGTATCATGCGTAATTAGTGCCTTTGCACCGGTTGATAATGTTGATCTTACGCTCACTCCTGAGCTTGATACTGAGATAGATTCTAGTTTAATGCTGTTGGATCTTTCTTCAGGTAAACAGCGTCTGGGCTGTTCGATTCTAGCTCAAGTGTATAATCAGGTGGGATCTGAAACGCCTGATATCGAGGATTCGTCGACCCTTAAAAATGGGTTTTTAGCCGTTCAAGAATTGCTAAAAGAAGGCTTGCTCAGCGCTTACCATGATCGGTCAGACGGTGGGCTTATTGCCGCCGCCCTAGAAATGGCGTTTGCCAGCCGTTGCGGGTTAGAGCTCGATCTTAATTGCGATGGGTCGATCCTATCTATTTTATTTAACGAGGAATTAGGCGTGCTAATTCAAGTCGCTGATGCCCATCGAGACCGAGTTGAATCTATTTTTGCTGAATATGGATTAACTGACCAAGTCAACACTATCGGTAGACCTTTAAAGGGCGAGAAAATTACCGTGTCAGTGAATGGGGAAATGGCGATTGACGCATCTCGCGTGGCTCTACATCGTACTTGGTCAGAGACCAGTTTTCAAATGCAAAGTCTGCGCGACAACCCAGACTGCGCCCAACAAGAATATGATCGACTACTGGATACTGCTGATACCGGTTTAGTCTCTCAATTGACTTTTGATCCACAAGAAGACATTGCTAAGCGATATTCGGGTGGCACCTACCTTAGTCAGTCTAAACCTAGGGTGGCGATTCTAAGAGAGCAGGGTGTTAATGGTCACATAGAGATGGGAGCCGCTTTTAGCGAGTCTGGGTTTTCTGCAATTGATGTCACGATGACCGATATCAAGGAGCAACGCGTTGACTTAGCTGACTTTAAGGGCTTGGTCGCGTGCGGCGGTTTTTCATATGGTGATGTGTTAGGAGCCGGCGAGGGTTGGGCAAAATCAATTCTGTTTAATAATCAAGTAAGAGATTCATTTCAAGCTTATTTTGAGCGTGAAGATGCTTTTTCTCTGGGGATTTGTAACGGTTGTCAGATGATGTCCAACCTTAAAGAAATCATTCCAGGCGCGGATGCTTGGCCTCACTTTGTGCGAAATGCGTCTGAACAATTCGAGGCTCGTTTAGTCCAGTCGGAAATAGCAAGTCAGAATAATTCAATTTTGCTGGCAGGAATGAACGGATCTAAGTTACCAGTTGTTGTGGCCCATGGCGAAGGTAGGGCTGAATACGCTGACGGGCAGTCGCTTGGTAACGTAGCGCTGAGCTATATTGATTATCAGGGGAACGTAACTGAACGCTATCCAGCAAACCCCAATGGCTCGCCTCAAGGCATTGCTGGGTTGAGCAGTGACGACGGCCGGGTAACAATAATGATGCCTCACCCAGAGCGTATCTTCAGAAGTTCGACAAACTCATGGCGTGACCCGTCTTGGGGTGAATATAGCCCCTGGATGCGTATGTTTAGAAACGCCAGAGTATGGGTAGATTAATTCCCTGAGTTCCTTAACTTAGTCAAATACGGAACAAGGATGTTAAGCATCGTGTCGACTTGCTCTTGCACTTCGGTATTTGTTGTTGAGCCAAATCCGACCAAAACGTGTTGGCTCGGCGATGTCGACGTTGTGAAGGGTACGACGTTTACCTGCGCGGAGCTAAACTCCTTGGCGGTTTCCAAGGCTTTTTTAACATCAATCACTTGGTCATTCGGTGAATACACCATTAATTGGGGTACAGTGATACTCGATTTGTCGAGTTCATCCACTTCATCGACCAATTGCAGCATTGGAACCAGTGCATCTAAGGGATAGCGTTCTGTCCAGTACATAGCATGAAAGTCTGTGAGTGGTTCGAAGCCACGATATTCCCCGCTGAGTTTTTTCACTAACCAAAGCCCCACCGGATTTTTCAATAACCAAGCCGCTCCGCTTTTCACCGCAAAATTAGGCGAAATAAGCACATTGGCCAATATTTTGTCAGCAAATGGCTGCGCACTTAACCAGGTCGATAGAGTGCCGCCTGTTGAGGTGCCTATCAGTATCACGCGTTCGCCTAATGTTGCTCCGATTTGATAGGCTTCTTTCGCGTCTCTCTTCCAAGCATCACTGCTTGCCTCAGCCATTGCATCATCGCTGCGACCATGGCCAGTTAAGCGACTGTAAAAGACGTTGGCCTGGAGTCTTTTAGCCAGTTGTTCTGTCATTGGGCTTAGTTCTTTATGGGTCGCAGAGAAACCGTGAAGATAGACGATTGATACCGCGGTGCGGGTGCCGGGTGTGCTAAACCAGGTAATGGTTTTCTGCGCGCCAGGCACGATGTCGGAGTGTTGTGCTTCGCTCACCTCGATCTTTTTTACCACTGTATCTAGCTCAAACGCCTTTGCCGCGAGTGAAAACGCTGAGCTAATGCAAATTAGTAATATAAACAGCTTAGCTAAGTTGGAACGGGTCATGGTCAAATACGCTCGTGAAGTGGCGGCGTGGGTCTATAGACAGATTGTACAACAGAGACCGTATAAGCCCCTAATAACTAACGTTGCTCTGCAGATTTATCTTTGATAATGTCTTTAGACCCTAACCTGAAAAGATAAATGAAATGAAAAATCAAAAGCTTATACCCATCATCGCTTTTGCTATTGCCCTGCTTGGTGTTGTTAGCCAGACGTTCGCACAGGACATAGATCAAATTCGATGGAAAAGTGAAGAACAAGTCCGTGCCATTCTTGGTGAGCCACAGAGTGTCACCCCGCCCATCGGCACTCATGCAAGCTATACAATGTGGAAATATCAGGAATACACAGTCGCATTTGCCAACGGCAAGGCGTTCCATCTGTTCAATAAAAATAGCTTGCGTAAGTTTGAGCTACAGGAAAATCGCTCAAAAAAGAATTAGTAATATTGGTGAGCTAAGGCCTCAGCATCCCTACTGCTAGGTCTTTGAGTATGACGTCAAAAATATTGCTGAAAACTTATAAGAGCAGGTTTTCTAAGATACCTTGATATACCTTAGATAAGCGTTCTGGAGTGTTCAGATCGACGCACTCGTCTACTTTGTGTATCGTCGCATTGATCGGCCCAAGTTCAACGACTTGCGCTCCTGTTGGAGCGATAAACCGTCCATCCGACGTTCCGCCAGTGGTGGATAGTTTAGATTCAACACCCAGGTTTTCAAAAATAGATTTTTGGCAGGCGCTAACCAAGGCACCTTTCTCGGTCAGAAATGGCAAACCAAATACGGTCCATTTTGTTGAAAAATTCACCCCAAGTTGTTCAAGCTCTTCTGCTACTTTCTGTTGAATTCCTTCGGCCGTAATTTCAGTTGAATAGCGAAGGTTAAAGGTGATTTTTACGGTTTCAGGAATGACATTTGTTGCGCCTGTACCGCCTGCGATATTGGAAATCTGAAAACTGGTGGGTGGAAAATATTCATTCCCTGAATCCCACTTGATCGCCAACAGAGCGTTAATAACATCGCCGCAATAGTGAATTGGGTTATCCGCTAAATGAGGGTATGCGATATGACCTTGTGTGCCGATAATCGTTAATTCACATCCGATGGAACCGCGGCGCCCGTTTTTTATTACATCGCCTAAGGTATCGGTGGAACTTGGTTCGCCTACTAAACAGTAATCGATTTTCTCGTTTCTAGCTTCGAGCGTTTCAATTACCTTAATCGTGCCACAAGTAGCCGGGCCTTCTTCATCGGAGGTGATGAGTAAGGCTATGGAACCGTTGTGGTTTGGGTGTTGTTCTACAAAACGTTCGATGCTAGTGACGAATGCAGCGAGAGACGTCTTCATATCCGCAGTGCCTCGGCCAAAGAGGTGACCATCGCGCTCGGTAGGTATAAACGGGTCGCTGTTCCAACGAGCTAAGTCTCCGGTAGGAACGACATCGGTGTGACCAGCGAAGGCTAAACAAGGTTTCTGCGAGCCTCGACGGGCCCAGAAATTACTAACCGATCCATTGTCGTCTTTGAAATCCAGTCGTTCAATCTCGAAACCAATTGCACCAAGACGATCAGACATTAAGGTTTGGCAACCAGCGTCCTTGGGAGTAACAGATTGAGCCGAAACCAGTTGTTTGGTTAGCTCCAATGTGGATGTTTTCACGATGACCTTTCCTATGATACGCGTCTTTAATCCACCCGTAGCAGTTCGTTTAGACCTGTTTTGCTTCGCGTTTTGGCATCCACTTTTTTGACGATCACAGCGCAATAAAGACTGTGCGAGCCATCTTTGCTTGGGATCGAACCAGAGACTACCACTGAACCGGCTGGGATTCGACCATAACTGATTTCGCCTGTTTCACGGTCCAGAATTTTGGTGCTCTGGCCCAAATACACACCCATTGAAATCACTGACCCTTCTTCGATTATCACGCCTTCGACCACTTCAGATCGCGCACCGATGAAGCAATTATCTTCAATAATTACTGGGCCGGCTTGTATCGGCTCTAATACACCACCAATCCCTACACCACCTGAAAGATGAACGTTTTTGCCAATCTGTGCACACGAACCAACCGTTGCCCATGTATCCACCATGGTGCCGGAATCTACGTATGCGCCAATATTTACATAACTTGGCATTAACACTGCGCTCGATGCAATAAATGAGCCTTTACGGACAGCCGCAGGGGGCACAACACGAAAACCTTCGGATTTAAATCTAGCGGAATCGTAGTCAGCAAACTTTGACTCAACCTTATCGAAATATCGCGTGTCGCCGCCGTCAATTAATTCGTTATCGCGAATCGCGAAAGACAAAAGCACCGCTTTCTTAAGCCACTGATTGACTTTCCATTCTCCATTAGCTTTTTCGGCAACGCGTGCTTGCCCTCGATCCAATAGGTCAATAGCGGCCTCCACAGCCTGCTTTATTTCAGGAGTAACCGTGGTTGGACTAATATTGCTTCTTTCTTCAAAAGCTTGGTCGACAATGCTCTGTATATTCTCGGTCATGATGTAGTGAGGAGTTTAGGTGAATTTCTATGGCGCGATTATCCAGCAAAGCGCTTATGCTTGCCATTGTTGTTTCTATATTTTAGACATTAATTACTTTGTTTTGCAGGGTCGAGGCAGTGCCTTTATCCAGCGCCAAGCAGATTTGCGTTTCGAGTAACTTTAAAAGCTTAGGATTTACCACCGGAGTATGGTCTCCGTGGCGAATGTAAAATATATCTTCAGCACGCTCTCCAAAGGTTGCAATACGAGCGCTTAGTAATATTAGATGATGTTCTTTGAGCACCAAGGCAACGTTATGTAGAAAACCTGGTTGATCTTGGGCAACAACCTCCATTGTTGTGTAACTGGGGCTGTTGAAGAGAAAGGACACGCGTGTTTGGATCGGAAAATGCTTTAGAGCACGAGATGCTTTGCGCCTAGAAATTGCTTTTTTGTCATCGCGCTCAAGTATTAATGATCGCAAGCGTTGTTCTAAGAACTGCATGTAATTGACTTCAGTTGCATTTTCGCTTTCAGGTACCACTGCATTAAATGAATAGAGTGCGAAACCATTTGAGCTCAGTTGCAAACGCGCTTCGATAATATTGAGGTCAAGCCGATCAAATGACCCAGTCACTTGAGTCAAGAGGCGATTGGTTTCAGGCGCAAATACAAAAAACATATTGGCCTCCAGCCGCTCGCTGTATCGAACCGACACAAAGGGAACGCTCATTGCAGGGGTATTGGTTAGGCTGCTGGCATGCCATGCTATGTAGTAGGGCTCGTTGCGAATGAAGTAGTCATTCGGCAAAGTATTCCAAAACTGATGAATATGCTCTTGGTTGATGTTTTTTTCGCCCACTTGTTCGACAATCAGTTCCATAGCCGATTGTTTGTCATCTTTGACGTGTTCTTCTTCGTTGATTGGTTGGGCCACCCCTTGGCGCAGAGCTTTGCCGGTTGCGTGATACAGTTCAAGGAGTAATTGGCCTTTCCACGCATTCCAAACCTTGGGGCTGGTCCCGCGAATGTCGGCCAGAGTTAATAGATAAAGGTTATCTAAGTGTTCCTGATCGCCGACGATGTCTGCAAATTCTTTAATAACCTCTGGATCAGAAATATCTCGTCGTTGAGAAAAATGAGACATCATAAGATGACTTAAAACTAGCCAACCGACAAACTTCGCGTCGTATTCGCTGAGGCCATGCCGTATACAAAACTC
>CAYQVT010000083.1:0-6116 GCA_964420885.1 uncultured Gammaproteobacteria bacterium | reverse complement strand
ATTCCCCCAGTACCGAATGGTCACCGCCCCGGCCCTTCGCGATATCATGGAAAAGGGCGCCGATAAACAATCTTTCTGGTTTATATAAACGACCAAGAATCTTACTTGCGATGGTAAATTCTTCAGGGTATTTCCGCAGTCGGGTGAGATTTTCGATTACTTTTAGTGTGTGACCGTCGACCGTGTAAACATGAAATAAATCGTGTTGCATTTGACCCACAATGGCGCCGAAAGTAGGTATGTAGGCACCCAATAGGCCATAGGCGTTCATGCGTGCTAAGGCATTGGTAAGCCCAATCCCTTCATGCTTAAACATTCGAAGGAATAGCGCTTGGGTTTCGGGGTCATTTCGAAATTGTGTATTCACCGCTTCAAGGTTGGCACGAATTGAACGGATTGTGTCCGGGTGAATGCCTGTGATTTTGTGATCTTGCATTAAGCTGAACAGCTTGATCATGGCCCTAGGTTCTTGCGTAAAGACGTTTTCCCGACGTTGTTCAATCATCTTGTTTTTCAGAATGAAATTGTCATCCAAGACTTTTCCTGAAGATAAGCTAAAGCGCTTGTTATGACTCACTCGATAGTTAGCTAATAACAATTCATTTAAATAGATAACGTGCTTGGCGGTACGGTAAAAGCGCTTCATTAGTTGCTCTACCGCTAAATGTGCTTTGGTATCGTGATAGCCGAATTCCTCAGCTAATTGCCTTTGAGTATCAAATAATAAGCGGTCTTCATGGCGATTTGTTGTCAGGTGCAAGCCAAGGCGCATTTTCCAAAGAATATTACGAGCGCGAATCAATACGCGATACTCGTCGTCGTTGATGAGCCCTTGATCGTTCATCTCTTTAAAGGAACGAACTCCGTAATGTCGGTTGTAGACCCATAAAATGGTTTGTAAGTCTCGTAAGCCTCCTGGGCTCTCCTTGAGGTTTGGCTCCAATGAGTATGCGGTGTCTTGATATTGGGCGTGGCGCTTTTCTTGCTCTTCTACTTTGCCGCTAAAAAATTTCTCTGGGCCCCAGCAACGAGGCACTCTAACTTTACTATCCAGAGACTCAAATAAAGCCTTCTCGCCGGCTAAATGACGGGCTTCGAGCAGGTTCGTCATTATCGTGATATCAGTTTTGGCTTCTTTAACACAATCCTTTATCGAGCGAACGCTGTGCCCGATTTCCAAGCCAATGTCCCATAAGAAGCGTAGGAAACATTCGACAAAACTTGTCACTCCATCATAGTTTTCGTCGGCGAGTAAGATGAGTAAATCCACGTCAGAATAGGGGTGTAGTTCGCGCCGGCCGTAGCCTCCAACTGCGACCAGTTCAATTGCAGAGCTAACTGGGTATTTTTGGATGTGGTGGTTCCATGCGACCACAATCAACTGATCTACCATCCAAGTGTATTTGTCGACAAGGTCGGCGGCCGACACCCCATTGTTTTGATGTTCTTTAAGCTGGATTAGGGCATTTTTGATGGCATTTTTGAACGGCGCGATCGGAAACGGCTCTGAGTCACCGAGTGATTGCCTAAATAGGGCTGGATTAAGGAGTTTGCTTTTTGCGAAATGCATGCTTGATGCTCAAACCAGAGTGCTCTTATAGGGAAAACGAATACTAACTAAAATGATGATCACTGGAACGGTTATTAGCCTAGGGCAGAACCGCATTGGCCGAATTTGTGAGAACTTCGTAGCCATTGGCAGTGACCAAAATAGTGTGTTCCCATTGTGCCGATAGAGAATGGTCTCTCGTGACTACGGTCCAATCATCGGCAAGTAGCTTAGTTTCCTTGCGACCGGCATTGATCATCGGTTCTATGGTGAAGGTCATCCCTTCTTCGAGTGCCATTCCCGTTTTTGGGCGGCCATAATGGAGAACTTGTGGTTCCTCATGGAAAACTCGCCCTATACCATGACCACAATATTCTCTAACTACTGAAAAATTTGACGCTTCGGCATGCTTTTGAATAGCGTGACCTATGTCTCCCAGTTGTACGCCGGGTTTGACCATCTCGATACCAACAAACATGGATTCCTTGGCAACTTCCGATACTCGTTTTGCTAATATGCTCGGCTTGCCGACGTAATACATTCTGCTGTTATCACCGTGGTAACCGTCTTTGATTACCGTCACATCAATGTTGATAATATCGCCCTTTTTAAGCTTCTTATTGCTGGGTATTCCGTGACAAATAACGTGATTTACTGATGTGCAGATCGACTTAGGAAATCCGCGGTAATTCAAAGGTGCAGGAATTGCGTCCTGCACATTTACAATATATTCGTGGCAAATCGTATTTAATTCGTCGGTCGTGATACCTGCTACGACATGTTCTTCAATCATATCGAGAACTTCACTGGCTAATCTGCCTGCGGTGCGCATATGGTCGATTTCGGCGCCGGATTTAATGGTTACGGTCATGACTGGTTATTTCTGTATTAGTTTGTAATGCGGAACTCAAGGTGTGGGCCTACCATTGTACCAAATTACAGTCGTGATGGTTGCGATCACAATGGTTAATTTTTGGTGTGATGTAAAGTTGTATAAAACATTCGTATTCTTGCTTGAAGAAAGCTAAGCTAGCCGGATAAATATAAGAAGTATTATACAAGATAGGTGGAAGGGGTTTTATGTCATTAGGTTTTATTCGGCAAACACAGTTTAATTTTTGGCGATTTTCAGAACCCAGAGCGGTGTTCGAATGGCAGAGTTTTTACGCGATGCGTGGATTACTTAAACGTTTGCCCAAAGGTGATGGACACCCTGTGATTGTGTTTCCGGGGTTCGTTAGTAGTGATAATGCGACCAAACCATTACGGGGCTTATTAAAGGATCTCGGTTATGAAACCCATGGTTGGGGGCTTGGGATGAATCTACTTTTTGGCAATGAGTTGGAAGAGGAAATGATCGCGTTAGTACGTGATGTGGCGAAAACTTCTGGTAAGAAGGTGTCATTAGTTGGTTGGAGTTTGGGGGGGCTGTACGCGCGAGAGATTGCAAAAGTCTGTCATCAACAGGTACGTAATGTAATATCTCTCGGTAGCCCGATCTCTGGTCAACCTGAACATTCAAATGCGCACAGTTTGTTTAAAGCGTTCAATGGAGAGCCGTCTGACATTGACTTTACCCGTTATTTTCAACTTCGCGAAGCACCACCTGTGCCAACCACTTCAATTTTCTCGCATACCGATGGAATCGTTGCTTGGGAAGGTTCTCTGCAAAAAGAAAGTGAAAAATCAGAGAGCATTGTGGTGCCGGCAAGCCATTTAGGAATGGGTGTCAACCCTCTAGTAATGTACTTGCTCAGCGATCGTTTATCCCAAGCTGAAGGTTCTTGGTCTCGATTCGAGCCCAATGGGTTTAAGCGTTTATTTTTCAAAAAATCCAGAGCGGCAAATAAACTATAAGCTCGATATTGTTGACAGCAAACCTTAGGTAAAACGAAGTCTAGGCAGTTCTTTTTACCTTGCTTTGCTCTATTTTGGCGGAAACACAGTTTTCAACTATGAGCTTGATAAATCTAGGGATGAGTTCTTTGGGTAAGTCGTGGCCCATGCCTTCAATTAATTCTAGCTTGGCGTTTCTGATGTTTTTAGCGGTATCTAATCCCCCTTCTACGGGCACCAATACATCGGCTTTGCCATGAATCACTTGAGTTGGCGTTTTGATTCTTCTCAGTAAATGGCGCCGATCTCCCGATTCTAAGATCGCCGCCATTTGGTGGGTATACCCATTGGGCGAATAGGATCTACGCAAATTTTTAAGTATGCGCTCGCTTAACTCTTCTTTTGTTGGTGGGTAATCGGGGCTGCCGATGATCGCCCAGGTCTCTAAGCTGTGTCTTAAATACGCTTTCTCATTCTTACGGTCTGGCCGCATTAATAATTGCTTACCGATACGCAGGCTTGGTTGCGGTAATTCTGGATTTCCAGACGTCGACATTATCGATGTTAAAGAATCGACTCTGTCTGGGAATTCTGAAGCGACTACCTGACAAATCATACCCCCCATAGAAGCGCCAACCCAGTGAGCGGAGTCTATTTCGAGAAAGTCGAGTACTCCCACCGCATCGGCGGCCATGTCTCGGAGAGTATACGGAACTCTTATCGAGAGGCCGAGCTTAGCGCGTAAGATCAACTTTACGATATTGACTGGTTTCTTAGGTTCTATTTGTTGGGACAATCCAATGTCTCGATTGTCAAAGCGAATAACTCTGAAACCTTGTTGGGCAAGGCCCTCGCAAAACGGTTCAGGCCAAGCAATCATCTGCGTGCCTAGGCCCATAACGAGTATGATCGTCGGATTTGACTCTTCGCCAAACTGGTCATATGCCAAGCGCAAGCCGTTGGCCATTAGATACTTCTGTGTCATTGGTTCTGATTTATTTACTTGATTATTTTTTATGATTAGCTTTTTTTCAAAATATTTTTCTTAGTGACTTTCTTCCGAGCCTTTTTTCGAGTTTTTTTAGCCGTGATTATGGCCTGCTGTGGCACTGTCGCATCGAACAGCTCGGTAAACGATTCCCTAAGGCATTCAGCGTAAAAAGCTGGGTCTGGCATCATTTCTCGGCATGCGTTAAAGCGACCACAGTAACTAAGTAGCGCATGAAATAAACCCATGCCGTCAATTGCGGGGCCGAGTCCAAAGTTACTTAGCATTTTCGCGCCGGTAAAGTAAAGTGGTACCTGTGGGCCGGGAACATTAGTGATCACGCAGTTATAGGACGGTTTTATGCGATTAGCTAGAGCCATTCGACTGGATAATTTTGCCGCTGATGCGGTTAAGGTAGATGGGATAAACTGGGTATAGTCCGTCATCGTTTTCGCGCCAATCGCGTTGCTTAGCTCTTTGGCTTGAGATGTGCCGGCATTCACGGCGATTAATCGTTCAAGTGGGTCACTAACGTCACTACAAACGCGCACGGTTAGTTGTGATACCTGATTACCGGCTTTACCCAATTGATCTTTGGTTCGTATGTTTACTGGGGCCATCGCCGCCAATGAGCGTTCCGGCAACTCGTTCTTACTCATCAGGTATTTGCGTAAGCCGCCTCCGCATATTGCTAGAGCGACGTCATTCACAGTGACACCGGGTACAGAACCTTTAATGCTCTTGATATCCTCCAAGCTGAATTCAACTGCGTCGAAAACTCGGTGTGGCGAGACATTGGTATTGAATCTAGTTCTTGGGATGTCCGTTATGCGTGATAATTTTCCTCTCGCCAGACCGGCGATCATTTTGGCGAATCCCGGCACGGTGTTCTTCGCAACCTCAAATACGCGCAGTGGTGTCTTTATAGTATTGAGTTGGGAGCGCCAGATCAACTCGGTAGCGGTTGGGCTTCGGTCTTTAGGTATCGCCTCGCCAACATCGCTTATTCGACAATCGGGACTCAAGTCATGGATTGCCGAAGCGATTTCCACACCTGAAGCGCCATCAATTGCAGCGTGATGCATCTTGCTTAGAACTGCAAAGCAACCTGGAGGGTAGCCCTCTACATTGTCTAAGCCTTCAATTATGTAAAACTCCCAAAGAGGCCGAGCGCGGTCAAGTGGTCGAGCGTGCAATCGCGAGGCTTGAATGCAGAGCTGACGCCAATCACCCGGTTTTGGTAGTGCAATATGCCTAATATGGAATTCGGGATCAAACGGTCCTCCTGATTTCCAATACGGGTGGTCGAGCTTTAATGGTACTTCGACTAATACGTTGTTCATGGCCGCAACTCGGTGTGCTCTCTTGAGAACGTTCTCCATGATTTGTTTAAAACCCACCGCGCCACCATTTGACGTTGACGGATCATAGATCGCTAAGCCTCCAATGTGCATAGGGCTATTGGCTGTTTCCAGATATAAAAAAGAAGCGTCGAGGCCGGTAAGTTGTTGCACAGAGTTACTCCGTTTTAGGGTTATTTTTTGTATAGCTTGCCATGTCCGTGTAAAGCCCGCAATTAGCATACCCAAATAGTCGCTATTTATGGCTAGTGGTTGAGGATCGAATAGGCGTTAAAGGCGAATAATTTGTTGTCTAAAATCAAGCATAAGCCTTTGTAAAATTAAGGCTTTGTGGTATAAACGCGCCTCAACTTAAATCGTCCGATTGCTATTGGCAGCTGCT
>CAYQVT010000082.1:0-13977 GCA_964420885.1 uncultured Gammaproteobacteria bacterium | reverse complement strand
GCCTCTTCGGTTACGCTAACGTTATTTGACTCAACCGGTGTAAGCTCCAATTCTTGAATGTTTTTTGCTGCGGTTTTTATAGCCGCTCGAATTCTAGGGTAAGTTCCACAGCGGCATAAATTTGCTGACATTGCGGTGTCGATTTCATCATCGCTTGGATTAGGCTTACGGGCTAACAGCGCGGTAGCCGCCATCACTTGCCCAGATTGGCAATAGCCACATTGAGCAACTTGGTGCTCTACCCACGCTTGTTGAACGTAGTTCATCGCATTGGGTGTGCCAAGGCCTTCTACCGTGGTGATTTGAGCGTCTCCAACGGCCGACACAGGAAACGAACACGACGGTATAGGCTGACCGTTTAGGTGAACCGTACAGGCTCTACATTGGGCAATGCCGCAGCCAAATTTAGGGCCTTTGATCTTGAGTTCATCTCGCAAAACCCAGAGAAGTGGCATTTCGGGGGCAACATCTATCTCATGTAACTGGCCGTTGACGTTTATTTTCATTTTAATGACCTATATGGAATGGTGGTTTAAGTATAATCTCCAATCAGAGAAAATTGCATGATGTTAAGGCCACTTACCATCGTACAGCTTAATGAGCGATATCCGTTTGGAAAATGATAGTTTAGAAAATGAAGGTGAAATAAGCCGATTAGGATTGTCGCTTTTTGTCATTTTGTTTGGTTCATTCCTCGCGCCATTGCAAATGCACTCCTCGACCTTAGCGATTCCAGCAATTGCCAATGAGATGGGTTTAACCGCAGAAATCATTAGTTGGTTTACCTTATCTCAAGTGCTTACCAGCGCATGCTTTGTACTTCCAGCTGGGAAGTTATCTGACCGGTTTGGGCGGCGAAGAATGTTCGTTTTCGGGCTGTTTATCTGCAGTCTAGCCTGCTTTATTGGCGGGCTGGCGTTCGATGGTTATATGGTGCTGTTGGCTAGGGGCCTACAAGGGGTTGGCGCGGCCTTGATTTTCGCAGCAGCGGTGGCCCTTTTGGTCAGTGTGCCACCTGAGGACCAAAAAGTACGCGTGATGGGAATCTACATCTCAGTCGCCTATGTCGGCATGGTAACCGGGCCCTTGTTTGGTGGTTTTGTAATTGAGCAACTTAATTGGCGCTACGTTTTCTATGTGCCGGGTGGTTTGTTCTTATTGCTGACGGTGATCGGTTTTGGGTTTATACATTGGGAGAGATACGGTGATCGGGAAACGCGAATCCGCTTACTAGACCTTTCCTTGTACATAGGGTCACTACTGATGATCGCGTTTGGTGTTTACGATGCGACACAGGTTGAAGGCCAATTGCTGTTGTTATTCGGTTTGCTGGCCTTTGCTGCGTTTTGTTGGTTTCAATCTAAGCGGCGAGACCCACTGTTACAGGTAAAGTTGTTCACTGAGAGTCGAACGTTTACTATTTTAGGGCTCGCCCATTTCTTAACGTATGTGAGTATTTTGGCGTTGCCATTTACGCTGACTCTTTATCTGCAGTACTTAAAAGGCGTTGACGCACAGTCAACCGGGTTGATTCTACTTGTCCAAGCATTGTGTACGGCAATTATCGCGCCATTTAGCGGGGCCTTGTCTAAGTATTTACGGCCGCGCCATCTTATTTTCACCGGTATTGGCGGGTTTGTTGTTGCGAGTCTCCTATTGGCCAGTTTGGAAGCGCAGTCGTCAATATGGGTGGTTGTCATTGCGATTACCTTGGTCGGGTGTAGCGTCGGTGTTATGGACACGCCTATCGTGCATACCAGTATGAGTACGGTAAGCGACAAACTTCTGGGGAGCGCGTCGGCAACCATGAACGGTTTGAGAACAATGGGAGGCTTTATCGGAATGGGAATCGTGTCGTACCTCATGGGTGCACATCTTGAAAACTCACCGATTGAACCACAACTCTATCCACAGTTAATGACGGTGATTAGCCAGTTTTTCAGTATCGGCGTGCTGATATCATTGTTGACCTTGATCCTGCTTGTTTACGGTGTTTTAACACGGCCAAAGGCGCAGTAGCGCTAGTCGAGAAATCGCGCTCTCAGATCATCGCTGGGGACCATGCATAAATCGCGTTTACCCATTAATTTATAGCGGTTTGCGGCGATCAAGTCGTATGCAAAATACCTAATAAAAAGCGGCAGTATCTTAATGCAGTACACCGCCGGCCATGCACCACTTAAGTCTTTTGACAGCTCTATCGCGGCATTAGATTTTATGAAAATCACACCGTGTTTGATCAGCACAAAAGTGCTCGGGTCTTGGGAGTTCATTCCTGAGTCATCAAGCAATTGGCTTCCAATTGCGCTTTGGCTTGAGGCGAAACTAAATTTTGCCTGAGGGTCACGTCGGATAATAAAGTTTATTGACGCGTTGCAAAAATTACAAACCCCGTCGAATATGACCAATCTCTCAGGTAATCGCGTATCAAGTGTATTCGGTTTCACATCAAAGAGTTTACACTGCGGCCAGTAAAAAAGTGAATACAAGAGAATCGTTTATGGATCAACATCTAATTTTTGGGGCAGGCTTAATCGGAGGCTTTATGGCTGGGTGTTTTGCATCCAAGGGCCTCAAGCTCAGTGTGGTTGGCCGTGAATCAATGCGTGATCGCTTTTCCGGCGATTTAACCGTGACAGACTATCAAGGCAACAAAGAGGTGGTCTCGAATATTAATTTTATCGCCAGCGGTGAGTCGCCCGAGATCGAATTTGATTATCTATGGTTAACGGTAAAGTGTACAGGATTAGACCAAGCGCTTATCGATCTAGCCCCATATGTGAGTGCAAAGACCGTGATCTTGAGTTGCCAAAACGGCTTAGGGAGCGATGCAGCGGTTCGGGCAATATTCCCTGAAAACGTGGTTCGCCGTGTTATTATGGCATCCAACGTTGCGCAAGAATCCGACGTACATTTGCACCGCGGTTCGCAAGGTGATTTGTTTGTCGAAGCCCACCACTGTGATGATGGCCGTACCTTAGCCGAGACGGTATCAACCGACTTACTCGTCGCTCAAAATATCGAAAACATGGAAGCTTACAGCTGGGCCAAACTTCAACTGAATTTAGCCAACGCGGTTAACGCACTGGCAGATATCCCAGTGAAGCAAATGTTAGGGCAACGAGGCTTTCGAAAAATCATAGCGGCGGCAATGCAAGAGTTAATTGATGTATCCCGCGCTAAAGGTCTGGCGTTGCCAAAAATAGCCGCCGTGCCCATGCATATAGTGCCTAAAGTTCTAAACACGCCAGATTGGTTATTTAATATTCTCGGCACCAAAATGATGGATATTGACCCAACGGTCCGCACGTCTATGTGGTGGGACTTAAGTGCCAAGCGACTGACTGAAGTAGATGTTCTTAATGGCGCGGTGGTTAAAGAAGGGGAACGTCTCGGTGTACCTTGCCCAATTAACCAACGCATTGTTGACTATATACATCAAGCCGAAACTTCGGCAATGCGTCGGCCATTTTCACACGCTGAATTTTTATCAACCTCAGTCTAGCGACGGTTTGGCAAACCATGACTGATGCGCTGGTAATATTAGTGTGATCAAACCAAGAAAGATGTACGCCAACATCTGATTAACTGATGACCATTCTTGCAAAATATAGTGCCCAAACAAGAGGCTTAGCATGAACGCAAACCATGCGTAAATTGCTATAACTCTGATTCTGGTGACAATTAGCGCAAGGCCTAAGCCTACTTCGACGAAGGGCACTGCGGATAAATATAGATTTACTAGGGGCGCAGGGAGATTTATTCTGAGTTCGCTCTGAAACAGTGCCGAATAGTACTCATAGAACCCATGGTTACTGAAGAACTTACTGGTTCCAGCTGTAAGCAGTATGATGATCATTGTCAGTCTGGCAATGCGCTCTGCATCTTGGAGTCTATGTTGAGAGATCATGGTAGGCGTTCATTTGTGAGTTGATGGTTTATCTTAATTTAAGCTTATCACAAGGCGTGATGCGTTCGTTTTTCTATTTCTGTACATACGATCTTGAAGAGCAAACCGATCGACTTATTGAGTTGTACACAATAAACTTCGCTCGCAAATGTAGTATGCGTATCTGCGCGCCTAGCAAATTATTTGCTTATGCTTCACACAATAGTTATGAGAAACCAACATGCTTAAAACGATCTTAGTTATCTTGCTCTTACTGCTCATTACAGCCACGCTCGTTGCGGTGCTTATGCAATCGTCGTCGCAGTGGTCTACCGGAAAGGCGGTAAGAACACCCGATAACCGTTTTGATAACTTGCCCGACTACCCCTTTGAGCCAAACTATGTTGAAGTGCAGGGTTATCGTATTCACTATTTAGACGAAGGCCCTAAGGGTGGAGAAGTGGTGTTATTAATGCACGGTCAGCCGTCTTGGAGTTATTTGTATCGTCATATGATTCCTCTTCTAAGCAAGGCCGGGTACCGAGTGATCGCCCCCGACAACGTTGGGTTTGGCAAATCAGACAAACCCGTGGATTGGTCTTCGCATACTTACCAAATGCATGTCGACGTGATGAGTGATTTTGTTGATGCGGTTAATCTACAAGCGGCGACCTTGTTCGCTCAAGATTGGGGTGGTCTGATTGGTCTTCGCGTAGTCGAGCAACGCCCCGATCGATTTGCTCGAATTATGATTTCGAACACCACTTTGCCAGCGATGAGTGGGTTGAAAGGGTGGCTGGGCTACCCATTGTTTAGAGCATCGGTTTGGAAGGAAGGTGATGTGCAGGAATTAAATTTTGATGACAGCTCATTTTCGTTCTCCACCTGGGTAGCGTACGCTAGAACCGCGAATAGTTTTAATTTCGCGAACTTGTTTCAACGAGCCACAACTCGAGAATTATCAGATCGTGAGTTAGCGGGTTACGCCGCACCGTTTCCGACGGAAGAAACCATGGCTGGGGTTAGAATGTTCCCGAGTTTGGTAGCAAGTCAATTACGGCAAAATCAAGCCGTCATGAACAATTTTTATTCCAAGTGGGACAAACCGTTTATCACCGCCTTTGGCGACAAAGACCCCATCATGGCAGGCCAAGACAAATTGTGGCAAAAAACAGTGCCTGGTGCCCAAGGCCAAGCTCACACCTTAATCAGCGACGGCGCGCATTTCATTCAAGAAGACAAACCTGAAGAGTTGGTGAGTGTTTTGGTTGAATTTATAGAGAAGAACTAATAAATACTACAGACAGAGGGTTGCTAGATGGCAGACGTAATTAAATGTGATATTTACGATCATTTTGAGATCGCCTGCATGCGTCGTTCTGAGGTGAGTTTAGAATTACATTCGGGCGAAACGATCAATGGTGTGGCTCATAATTTGTTGACTAAAGACAGCAAAGAGTTTTTGATAGTGAAACGAGATGAAGGGGAGCACGAAATAAACCTGAAGGACATCGACATTCTTGAGTTCGTCAAGAGCGGAGAGCGAGTTAGGGTTTCGTAATAGTTTTTATTCAAACATTGGGTCTTAAAGCGAAGAAGAATATGCACTATCACTTAGCACAATTAAATATTGCTCGATTTCGCTTGCCGCAAGATCATCCTCAAAATGCCGACTTTATTAACAATTTAGACCGAGTTAATGCCATTGCCGAAAATCAAGAAGGGTTTATCTGGCGGTTTACGGGTGACGGCAACGACGCATTAGACGTACAAGCGTTCGATGATCCCAACATCGCTTCGAATATGTCTTTATGGGCCAACATAGAATCTTTGTCCGCATTTGTCTATCGCAATAAAGAGCATCGAGAAATCATGCGCCGACGATCGGAGTGGTTTGATAAGATCGACTTCTATTTGGTCCTTTGGTGGGTGAAGCAAGGTCACGTTCCGAGTTTGAAAGAGGCGATCGAACGATTGGCACTATTAGAAACATTGGGTCCATCACCTGAGGCCTTCAATTTTAAAACGCAATTTCCCAAACCGCTAGCCGCCGACGAGATTTAACACTAGGTGAAAGGCGGGTGCTGCACGGCAAATACGCGCTCATGCACCGTTGATTACTTGCGGTGTGTTAGTCTTTAAGAGAACACCAATAGAGGGCTGTTATGAACTTATACGACGAATACTTTCTACCTCATTTTATTAATTGCGCATGTGGTATGAAAGCCATTGAACGTCAACGCGCAAAAATGGTGCCATTAGCGAAAGGCAACGTTCTTGAAATTGGCATGGGCTCGGGGTTAAATCTTAAACACTATGATAGTGACCAGGTCGATAAAATATGGGGTCTAGAACCCTCGGCCGGAATGCGCCGTAAAGCCCAGTCTAATCTTGAGCAATCATCGATTAACGTGGAATGGTTGGATTTGCCCAGCGAATCAATCCCATTGCCCGACAATAGCGCCGATACGGTGGTGTTGACCTATACCTTATGCACTATTCCGGATTGGCAATCTGCCCTCGCGGAAATGAAAAGAGTACTTAAGCCCGATGGTCAAATGGTATTTAGCGAGCACGGCGAGGCACCCGATGAAGGCGTTCAGAAATGGCAAAAGCGGATTAACCCTGTTTGGAAAAAATTAGCGGGTGGTTGTAATTTAAATCGGCAAATTCCAAACCTAATAGAATCCGCGGGGTTTAATATTGATCAACTCGATCAAAAATACGTTAAAGGACCTAAAATTGCCACCTATCAATATTATGGTATCGCCAGCATTTAGTCCGACAAAAATTGTTGCCAATGAATTTGGCCAATTTTGTCGTAAGCAAGCATTTCCTTCACAACGGCTTGAAATAATGAGTTATCAATCATTTGCGCCGGTAATAGCGGGTCGAGGTTAATGAGTCGGATAGCCGACTCGCCAATGATCAGGCTTTCCTTTGCGGCTTTATCGCTATTCATTGTTTCTAAGGAATTTACGCTTTGCTTCAAGCACCGAATCATTTTCGTATAGCCGTCTTCCAGTTCAGTGATTGGCCATTTCAACGGCCATGATTTTTCAAGTTCCCCGGCAACCGAGTTTACCGTCATCAGGTGGGCTCGACTATCAAGGCCTAAATCGACGAGCTTTTCTTGAAGTTGGTCAATACCTTGAACCAAATTAGCAGGCCTTAGCCACACACCGACTTCAATTTCTGCAAAGCCATATAATTTAAAGGCTCTCTTCATCGCGCGTAGGTGCGCTTTGTTAGTACGCCCAAGGTGGCTGGTAATTGCGATAAGCCATTCACCACGCCAGGGTTTCATTTTTCTGTCCGCGGTACGCCAACTCTCTATTTCTTCTTTTAATTTAACTGCTTTCTTGCCTGCTTGATAAATCCCTCGATCAACGCTAGTAATGAGCTCATCTTTTATCAGCCTTGTAACTGCCATCCTTAAGGTAGAAGCCTCTATATCAAATAATGTTCCCGCACGAATAAGTTGCCCAACTGAGAGGATTGAAGTCTCAGGCGCATTCAATAGCGACATAATGAGTGCGCGCGGCGTAACGTACTTTTGTAACATTTTATGGCAATTATTGTATTTAATTGTTATATTCTAAGCTTCGCAACATTTACAAACCGATAGAACTGAGGTTTCGACGTGGATCACGATGTAAAACTATCCCATATTTTGTCTAAAGATGACTTAAGTTTCCTGCGAAGTAAATCAAATTTTCGCGCCGCGGTCATACTCGCGTTTAATTGGCTGCTTATAGTAGCTGCATTTGGCGTAGTTATTATTTGGACTAATCCGTTGACCTTGATTGTCGCCGTCATTGTTTTAGGTGGGCGGCAACTGGGTTTGGGGGTGTTGTTGCACGAATGTGCGCATAACTCGTTCTTTGAGAAAAATAGTGTCAATGATTTTGCAGGGCACTGGTTATGTGGCGCAATCACTAATACTTCGGTATTTGCGTACCGCGATTATCATCTCAAACACCATCGCTCTGCTGGCACCGATGATGACCCCGATAAAATTTTTGTCGAAAAGTATCCGGTCGAGAAAGCCAGCCTAAAGCGAAAAATCATACGCGATATAACAGGCCAAACTGGTTTTCGCGACACTCGCATGAAACTTGCGCAATTTAGCTGGTCAAACAATCACCCTTGGGTTATTTCGCATTGCCTAATGATCGCCGTGTTGTTAGCAGTAGGCGCACCTTGGGCCTACGCGTTGTGGTGGGCAGCTGAGATTTTTGTTCTCCCATTGTTGGTTCGTTTGCGCCAGATTGGTGAACACGGTGTCGCTGACGACCGCAATGACCGGTCACCTCGTCGTAATACCGGTACTACCTTAGTGTCATGGTGGGAACGATTAACCATCGCACCTAATAATGTCAACTATCATGTAGAACATCATCAATTTGCCAGTGTTCCTTGTTACCGCTTACCCATCTTGCATCAGAAACTAAAAGAGGGTGGTTATTTCGACGGCTATGATTGTATTGCTCAAGGGTATAGCGATGTGTTACGCAGAGCGGTCCAGCCTAGTTAGTCATCAAATATGTTTAACAAAACAGGGAGGTTTATTCATGCTGTTTAGAAGAGATCTCATACCTTGGAGATTATTTATACAGTGTTGAGCTTTCGCAAATTCTCTTTTCTAAAGACTCCGGTTTAGCTTTATACTCATTAAAATAGTAGATCCGCCATCTTGGTTCCGCTTTTATCAGAGCCGACTATTCTTAAACTAGCGCTTTGAAGTACTTGGATGTCACTGTTGAAATCCACTTAATGATGCTGTTTGATGAATTAGGGTCACCGAAAATGAGAGATGAAGTTATTTACGATTTAGGGATGAACAATGGCGATGATATCGAATATTATCTAAAAAAGGGTTTAAAGGTAGTCGGTATTGAAGCAAATCCCAGTTTAGTTGAAAGCTGTAAGGAACGCTTTGAGGAAGCTATTAATAACAAACGCTTAGTGCTTGAAAATGTGGCCGTCGCGGTAGGGGAATCAAGCCCCTCTATCGAATTTTATGTCCACAAAAGCTCTCATGTCTCTAGCACCTTAGTGCGTCCCGATGATATTGAAAACTATGATTTAATACATGTTAGCCATAAATCTATTGAAGAAATAATAAAAGCTCATGGCAAACCCTACTACCTAAAGGTAGATATTGAGCACTATGATGCAGAAATACTTAAGGACCTATTGCGCACTAAACATCGGCCTCGATTTATTTCAGCTGAATCACATGATTTAAATGTGTTCGCAGCGTTATGCTTGCTGGACTATGAATATTTTAATTTGGTTAACGGAAACTCAGTTTCAACTCACTACTCTGACGCAAATATTCAAACCAGTTCGGGATCGGAATGTTATTCATTTCCCGCGCACTCTGCAGGACCTTTCGGTGAGGATATTTCTACTCCATGGATGAAAAAAGAAGTCTTTATGGCGTTCTTAGCTCAGCAAGGTTTTGGCTGGAAAGATGTTCACGCAACCAATTTGCTTCCAAAAGACGCTAAGTTTATAGAACATTTGGATGATTTAGTCCTAAGCCCAAGGCAAAACTTGGATCGTATTAAGGCCGCAATTCGGCCTCTATTTATGTTGGTTCCAAGTGCAATAAAGCGAATTATAGAGAGGTCTGCCATCAACGGCGGTCAATGAAACCAGACCTTAATAAGAGTGCGGATGTTCTCGATGTTATTCCGCAACATGTCGATCTTTTAAATTCGCCTCAATGTTCTGTCTGGTAAGACACTTGCCTTAGGCAGTGTCTTACCCAACACAACACACACGTAATTTACCTATTTAGATACTTATCCAGATCTAGGTTTGTGTCACAAAACGTTCTATTTTCTCTAACGGAACACTAATCGGAAGCAATCCTCCCAATTTATGGTGTTCCTCGGCATTGGCGTTTCGCCGCTCATCGATTTGGCTTTTAGTTAAGCCTAAAGCTTCTGCGTTGCAGAACCAATAATCGGCGCCGACAATATCGGATAAGTATAAGTAACAAAGAGACGTCCATTTTGGCGGGAATATTTCCAACACATGGCAATTTGGCTGACAAAAACAAAGATTAGTGAAACCAGCGCCGTGGGGGCTAATGACGTGGCTTGCACTGTTCAATAATGCGGTTTGTTCACCAAACTTCAGTTCAGCTAGTTGAACGGATTGATAGCCATGGTTTCGCAAGAATGCTTCAAGCTCGGCTTCGTTCACAACTTTCCGCCAACCGGTATCGCCCCGAGAAATATACAGCTTACGTTTCTTGTTATGAGGTGTTTGATTAGACAAATAGAGCTGTCGCAGCCAATCTACGGCCTGTGGTGCTGGAGAGATTGAGTGTGAAACTGTAGTTTGAAAGAGAACCTCACAGCGATAGCTAACCGATTCGTCTAGTACCACAATTCGGTCTTCTTTAACGCCTAAGGCCGCAAGCGTTGCTAAATGGAAACGCTTTGGTGCTGGCACGATAAACCAATCTATTGAATCAATACTATTATCAAACAGTCGCAAACTGGAGAGTATCTGGGTAAGCCAATGATAATAGTTGACACTGCCAGGTTGAGCTAAGTTAAATACTCGACCACTAAGATTGCGAACATTAGGATACCGAAGTCTCAATAAGCCGCTATGCTCACCGGCATTACCATTTTGAGGGGTAAATTGTGTTAACAAACACCCATTCGAGTCGAGCACATCGCCCCACGGGCCGATCACAGAAGCACTATTAATTTGATACAAGCATTGTTCAGGAAACTCAATTTGACTGTGTTTATCTATATCGTCTTCAAGAATATAGTCTTCGTCGGTGAGGGGTTTCATGGTTGACCAATCGACACATTTTGTATGGCTTCTTTCAATTTCCTTTGCCCAGCCTAAAGCCGAATCCGCCGCCGATAGGCTGGCAAAGTCTGAATGCCAATCGGTGGGGCCGTTAGGGTGTGCACGATTGATCAGTTTGCGAATGAATTTTGACGTCATGCGAGCGACCGAAATCAGCTTGGGTTACAAGAATGTCTAGTATAGCGACTATGCACTTACTGCCCAATCACTAAGTTTTCGGTAGCGGATTTAAACATTCAACTTAATACCTCAACGGCATCACCAACGCTAATTTTACCCAATGTATTGTAGAGCGCATTCTGCCCGAAGTAAGTTTGCTTGTCGCGTCTTCGGTATTTAAGTAGAGCTCGATTTACCTCCATTTGCTTAACCGCTGTGTCCGGGTTTATCGACGGCATAATGCATCGAGAGCAGGGTTTCACTAAGGAAAATTCGATGTTTGCAATGCGAATTCGTTGCCATTGGTCTTCGGCCCAAGCGGTATTTCCAGAAATGACAATATTGGGTCTGAAGCGGTTCATCTTAATAGTGAATCCGGGGCTGTCGGACCCAAGTTTTGAATTAAAGTCGTCCAATGAAGCTTGCGTAGTAATAAGCAAGGGGAAACCATCAGCAAACCCAACTTGATCGTTAGGATCTGCAAAATTCGGGTCGACCCGACGAAAGTAGTCGTCCGACATATAGATAATTCGGCAGCGCTTGCCGATAAAATCACTCAGCCATTTTGCAGCATGATCCCCGCAATCTTGCCCGGCCACTGTCGTTCCCCAAACCGAAGATAGATGGAGTTTGCTGCCACCCTTGGGTACCAAAATCGACCCACGATCTGGAGCCGAAATGTTCAATTCACCGTCAAAAAACTCGGTTTCCAGCATACACATCTTAGGAACTTTTCGTTGAGTGACGAAGGTGTTGTTTTCGTCGATTACCATCCAGCGACGGTCGCACTCTGGCCCTTGAGAGTTTAGCTGGACAGACTCCATGCTGAAACCTCGGGCTGATTTAATAGGGTAAATTGCGAGTTTGCTTACCTTAAGTTTTGTCATGCTGAATTTTCTTGGTCCTGCTCGATTAACGTTCTATAAACCAAGCCTATGTACGTTAAGACGATTGTCGCTGACATTTCATCTAAGATCTACTAATTGTCATAGCTGTCGTTGTAGATATTACACTAATTCAATAAATTAATAGATATAACTAATTGATCTAACATGATAATTAAATTGTTTGTATTATTTTCTATAAGTCTATAGAAAATAATAATTATGCAATTATAATCCTTTACATGAGCGACTCGAACAATATTATAGAACTCGGCGAAAGCACCGTGGCGAGTAGAAAGGCAACTGGTGGAAATCTCGGTGCCGCCAAGAAGTACGCACGAAAAAAGCGCTTAGCGATTGAAGCCGCGGCTAAGGTGTTTGCCGAGAAGGGCTTTTATGGTGCCACTACTCAGGATATTGCCGAAGAGATGGGTATTCAGCAGGGCAGTTTGTATTATTACTTCAAATCTAAGGAGCAAGCCCTACAGGAAGTATGTGAGTACGGTTTTGACGTGTACGTTGAACGCATGAGCAAGATCTGCGCAAAAGATCAGCCCTTCGAAGCAAAGATGATTGCCATTATTACCTCTCATCTGACGAGTTACTCGCAAAAAAACAGTGCCATGAAAGTGCACAACGAACAGCGCTTATACCTGCCGACCGAGCGTCGCAGTCGAATTAAAGAGTTGGGTACCCGCTATCGAGAACTCCTAGAAGCGACGTTAAAAGACGGCATCCGTGCAGGGGTTGTTCGGTCAGATATTGATACACATTTTATCGCCTATTCAATTATCGGCATGTGCAATACCTGGGGCGCTAATCTAATTCGTGACGAATCGCTCAACGTATTCGAAACCATTGAGCAGTGTTCAGACCTCATTCTTTACGGAACTCTTAATAAGGATGATGTGAACCAAAGCTAAGCACAACCGCAATCAAGTCTTATCACTAAACACTATTTCGGCAATTATCATGACAGAGCAAAAAGCAACTAACGTAGTATGGCACGACGGTGAAGTAACCCGTGCAGACAGATTCAATCGCCTTGGGCAGAAAGGGGTAACACTTTGGTTCACGGGCCTTTCTGGGAGTGGCAAGAGCACCGTCGCTGTAGCGGTTGAAAAGGCGTTACATAAGCTAGGCAAATTGAGTTATCGCCTTGACGGAGACAATATTCGTTTAGGCATCAATAAGAATTTAGGTTTTTCAGCTGAAGATCGTACTGAGAATATTCGGCGCATAGGGGAAATATCAAAACTCTATTGCGATACAGGAATTATTACATTGAATAGTTTCATTAGCCCGTACCGAGCAGATCGCGACCAAGTTCGCAAGCTACACAGCGATGGCGGGTATAACTTTATCGAAGTTCATGTCGACTGTGCCTTGGCCTGCGCTGAAGATAGAGACCCTAAGGGCTTGTACAAAAAAGCGCGAGCGGGTGAAATCAAAAATTTCACCGGAATCGATGACCCCTACGAAGCGCCGCATAACCCCGAAATAACCTTGCACACCGATAAGATGACTCTTGAAGAAGAGGTGGAAATTATTCTGAACTATCTTCAAGAGCAGCGATTTCTTATTTTATATCGGTAATTTAAGAACCTAATTCCCATCTAATATTTTCCAACGGAACTTTCTGGAGCCTCCCGTGATTAAACCTCATGGCGCTGATGCGCTGAACCCGCTATTCGTTAGTGACCAAACTAAACGAGACGAACTGATTACTGAAGCCGCAGGCTTAAAACAAGTGCTGGTTAGCTCGGCAACCGCTGCTAATGCTGTAATGCTAGGCGGCGGTTATTTCACACCCTTAAGCGGATATATGACCAAGGCCGACGCCATGTCAGTGGCCGCGGAGCTGCACACACAATCTGGGGTGTTTTTCCCAGTGCCGGTGATGAATTTACTGGAGCATGCCGACTTTGTTGTCGGTGATCGAATTGCCTTGCGTGATCCGAATGTTGATGGCAATCCAGTTGTGGCAGTTCAAACAGTCAGTTCAATTGATCAATTTAGTCAACAAGAACTGTTTGATATTGCGCAAGAAGTTTACGGCACCACTTCTATGGAGCACCCTGGTGTAAACGCCTTTCTCTCTCAAGGTCGTATTGCCGTTGCGGGAGATATTCAGGTGTTGAATTTCAGCTACTTTGAAACTGATTTTGCTGATACCTTCAGAACCGCAACGCAAATTCG
>CAYQVT010000081.1:0-14119 GCA_964420885.1 uncultured Gammaproteobacteria bacterium | reverse complement strand
GTTGACTGACATAGCATCGCTCAGCGGCTTTGCTAAAATTGTTCATATCATGAACAGCTACCAAATATTGTAGGTCGCGAATATTCATGTGCGCTCCAAATTATATCTATGTATCAATGAAGGCAATTAGCAGTCGCGTTACCCGCTTGTTTTAAGCGGCCTTATCAAACTATCTAAACCTTCGACTTTTAAATCAAGGCACAACTTCATCAATTCACCCAGCTCTCCCTTTGGAAATTCGTGTCGTTGAAACCAGAATAAATATTCTTCTGGTAAATCGACCAAGACCCTACCGGCGTACTTACCAAAGGGCATCTCCCATCGTGCTAGCTTTACAAGATCGTCTGTAGAGAAGCCAAGGTGCGCATAAACGTCGTTGCTATTGTTGTCGTTCATTCAAAATTTAGAGCGAGGCGAATTATCACCCCACTCTGTAATTCTCACTAATCTAGATAGGTTGAGGGCTAAAAATCTTGCAGGAAAACTTCTAATTCGTCTGATCCACCGATATTTTGACCATCGAAGAAGACTTGAGGGACTGTCGCGTTCCCAGAGATTGCCTTAACACTCACAGAAGTCGCATCTTTACCCAGCACAATCTCTTCAAAACCAATGCCCTTTTCGGTAAGTTGAGCCTTAGCTTTGGCACAAAATGGACAACCAGGTTTGCTAATCACCGCGACCGAAGAAGGTTTTTTCGCTTCTGGGTTAATAAATTCAAGCATAGTATCAGCATCGGACACTTCAAACGGGTCTCCGGGTAGGTCTGGCTCGATAAACATCTCTTGAACAATGCCGTTTTTAACCAGCATTGAGTATCTCCACGACCGCTTCCCAAAACCCAAATCTTCCTTTCCAACTAACATTCCCATGCCTTGAGTGAATTCCCCATTACCGTCAGGGATAACGGTGATATTGCTTGCTTCTTGGTCTTGCTTCCATGCATTCATCACAAATGTGTCATTGACGCTCATGCAGATGATACTGTCGACACCGTTAGCGTTAAAAGTAGACGCCAACTCGTTGTATCGCGGCAAATGGGTTGATGAACAAGTCGGTGTGAATGCACCAGGTAAGGAAAAAAGTACCACTGTTTTATTCGCGAATAAATCATCGGTGGTTACATTTACCCATTCATCGTTCTCACGAACTCTGAAGCTTACCTTAGGAACAGTTTGACCAACCATATTGCTTGATTGGACAGAAGTAGAGTTAGACATTGTATTTCTCCAAAAAAATTTGTTTAGTTAATGAAACTAAGTGTAGCGATACTTTATTAAAAGTTTAAATCGTTTATTTTTATATTATTAATAGGTTTTACCTATATATCGCTTCGACTCAAGATATTGCTTAGCTGAATAATTTCCTGTTTCTAACGAAAATATGGCTACCCGTTTGACAAGCTCAGCTATTAAACTAGTTGCACCTATACGGAGTTGAGTTGAGTTCCCACGGTTGGTGCCGTGTCTACGAGTAAAAGAGTGTTATTTAAGCTGCTTCTACGCCATCTTTTGTTAATCGATTCGTAAACACGCCTAAATCGATTTAAACGCAGTAGATCTAGACACTTATAAATGATTCGACAACAGGAGGCTGTCTAAAAAAGTGTTGCAGTGATCTTAAAAAGCGCGTGTATTCAAACGACGTTCTAAGGTTGGTTCGGCAATCGTTAAATGTGTGCCAACGTACTGAAAGAAAATATCGATTTGTGTTCTCAATACATTTTTGAAAATCATCAGAAATATACCCTTTTGCAGGTTTGAGAATCATCCTTGCCTCGGTAAAAGCGGTTTCAAATAAGCTCTCTTGGCCAGGTTTTATTTCGAAAACAATATTTTCCATGACGCAAGCTTGAGTTTTAAGATAGGCAAAGCGAGGTCGCCTAATCCCCTCTCTCTCGACGGTTTCGGTAAACATAGATAGAGGACGAACCCAAACACCCTTTTGACCGTACAGCGCTCGGTATACCACCAAGTCTTCCTCTGTTTCTGAATGCTTGGCAAGCTCCAGGACATAGTAATAAGCGCCCTTAAAATGCTGGTACAAACCGAGGGGTATGCTCATCTTATACCTCGGCTTGATCGCCTTTACTGCTAAGCCACGCTTTACGAGCGGGCACTTGTTTTTTCGCAAGCAACATATTCATAATTTTTGACGTAGCATCGCCCATACCAATGGTCATCTGTACCAGACGACGACTGCCCTCTTGCATGGTGGTTTCACGTAATTGACTCGGGTTCATCTCTCCCAAACCCTTAAAACGCTGAACATTAATCTTAGCGTTTGCTTTTTCGGACTTAATTTGCGCGATGATTTGATCATGTTCTGCGTCGTCCAAGGCGTAAAATACCTGTTTGGCCTGATCAATTCGATACAAAGGTGGCATGGCGACGTATAAGTGCCCTGCTTCAACCAAGGCTCTAAAGTGTTTCACAAATAAAGCACATAACAAGGTGGCAATATGCAAACCATCAGAATCGGCGTCTGCCAAAATGCAAATTTTACCGTAACGCAAGCCGTCGAGGCTGTCAGACCCGGGGTCCACCCCTAACGCTACCGAGATATCGTGAACTTCTTGAGAGGCCAATACTTGTGAAGACTCAACTTCCCAAGTATTTAAGATCTTGCCTCTTAATGGCATGATTGCTTGGGTGTTGCGATCTCGCGCCTGTTTCGCTGAGCCTCCGGCCGAATCTCCCTCGACCAAGAATAGCTCAGTAACGTCGATGTCTTCACTAGAACAATCAGCTAACTTACCTGGTAATGCGGGTCCAGAAGTGATCTTTTTACGGGTGATTTTCTTAGCTGATTTCAAGCGACTTTGGGCATTTTCTATCGCCACCATCGCAATTCGCTCACCAATTTCCAAATTTTGGTTTAACCACAAGGCAAAGGCATCTTTAACCTTGGTAGAGATAAAAAGAGACACTTCTCGAGACGACAATCGCTCCTTGGTTTGACCCGAAAACTGCGGGTCCTGCATGCGCACTGACAAGACATATTGACACTGAGCCCATACATCATCAGGGGACAATTTGACCCCTTTTGGTAACAAATTCCTAAAATCACAAAACTCGCGTATCGCTTCTGTTAAACCAATACGTAAACCGTTAACATGTGTGCCGCCTTGTGCAGTAGGAATTAAGTTCACATAGCTTTCAGTTATTAACTCGGTGGCGTCACTGACCCAAGCGACAATCCACTCAAGTTGCTCGCCATCGCCAACTTCTTTGCCTTGAAAACCTTCTTCAGGAAGGCGTTCATTATCACCAAGTGCCCCTAACAAATACGCCCTTAAACCGTCTTCGTAGTACCAACTAGTATTCATTTCCGGCTTGGCTTCATCTTCGAAGTTGATCGTCAAGCCTGGGCACAGCACTGCCTTAGCACGTAGTAGACGACACAAGCGACCGGCGTGCACTCTCGGCGAATCAAAGAATGACGCGTCTGGCCAGAAACGTATAGTGGTACCAGTATTACGTTGGCCAACGTTTCCTATTTCTTCCAGACTATTGGTCTTCATACCATCAGAAAAAGACATGTTGTACTCAACACCGCCTCGCTTAACCCAGACTTCGACGTTTTTCGATAAAGCATTAACCACCGAGATTCCCACGCCATGTAGGCCGCCAGAAAAGGAGTAGTTCTTATTCGAAAATTTACCTCCGGCATGTAGGCGAGTCATGATCACTTCAACTCCCGGCACGCCCTCTTCTGGGTGAATGTCAATCGGCATTCCTCGCCCATCGTCTTTCACCTCTACTGAACCGTCTTTATAAAGCACTACATCGATACGCTTGCAATATCCCGCTATCGCCTCGTCCACGCTATTGTCGACAACTTCCTGAACCAAGTGATTGGGCCGTTCAGTAGAAGTGTACATTCCGGGGCGCTTTCGAACGGGTTCGAGGCCGGTTAAAACCTCAATGGCGGAAGAATCGTAATCTGTGGACATCAAATAGAATCAGCTTAAAAAGAATAATAATGTGCAGCAATTTTAGCGCGAAATAGTGGTAAATAACGAGTAAAAGTTATCCTTATAGACTAACTTTACTATAGGAGTGTTAGAATACTCCGACTTCAATACTTTAGCCTATAATTGAGCAAATTATGTCTGACAAACACGCCATCGAACTCGACTTTGAACACGCTTATAAGGAACTCGAAAATATTGTCGAACGCATGGAACGTGGCGAACAAGATTTAGAACACTCCTTAAGTGATTTTGAGCGTGGCGTTGCTCTTATGAAGCATTGTCATAGCGTTTTAAAAGAAGCGGAACAGAAAGTCGATATCCTCGTCAAAGATAATCAAGGTTTGTTTAACACAGAACCGTTCGAAGACAATTCGAAAGGTTAGCCATTATGGGCAATCTTATGCTCACCTATCAAACGCGAGTTCAGTCAGTTCTGGAATCGTCTCTAGCCAACGCGGACGTACCAGAACAATTGGCTTTAGCCATGCGTTATTCAACTCTCTCAAACGGAAAACGCTTTCGAGCGTTGCTGGTATATGCTTCTGGAATTGCCGTTGAAGCGCCGATTTCGAGACTTGACGCCGTGGCAGCGGCACTCGAATGCATTCATGCATATTCTCTTATCCATGACGACTTACCCGCGATGGATGATGACGATTTACGACGTGGTCAGGCAACCGCTCATATCGAATTCGATGAGGCTACAGCAATTTTGGCTGGCGATGCCCTACAAGCCTTGGCTTTTGAATTGATTTCTTCAGAGTCATCTGGCTTAAGTGATGCTCAAGCAAGACGAATTTGTTTGAATTTAGCGCAAAGCTCGGGCCGTGTTGGCATGGTCGGCGGACAAATGCTGGACATAGACGCCACTGATAACAGACTCAGCCGCTCAGCGCTAGAAAATCTACACAGGCGTAAAACCGGTGCCTTAATTAACGCTGCTGTAATTTGCGGTGCGCTATGCAGTGACACGGTTAGCGAAGCACAACTAACAAAACTCAAACAATACGCGGACAATGTTGGCCTAGCCTTTCAAGTAGTTGACGATATACTGGATATCGAGTCATCTACCGAAGAATTAGGAAAACCCAACGGCAGCGACCTTGAAATGGGAAAATCGACCTACCCGGCCTTAATTGGCTTACAAGAGTCTAAAAAACTTGCAACAAAACTTTATAAAGATTCCATAGTCAGCATCGCTTCTATAGGCGATAATACGCGGCTACTCGAGGACTTGTCTGAGCTTGTGGTCAAGCGCACGAGATGAGTGATTGCGATGTGTTGATATTATCGATTGCCAAACTGAGTTATGTAAACAAGTGACCCACCAACAAACTAAATACCCACTGTTAATGACGCTAGATCAGCCTAGTGACCTTAGACAGTGCTCGGAAGAGCAATTACAGCAGGTTTGCGACGAAACCCGGCAGTTCCTGATTGACACAGTGTCTAAAATTGGAGGCCATCTAGCCGCAGGTTTGGGCACTGTTGAGCTCACTACGGCTCTGCACTACGTATTTAATACTCCTGATGATCGGATCGTGTGGGACATAGGCCACCAAGCTTATCCACACAAGATTTTAACTGGGCGTCGAGACCAACTTCACACGATTCGCCAACCGGGTGGGCTATCTGGTTTTCTTAAACGCACCGAAAGTGAATACGACACTTTTGGTGCTGGGCATTCAAGCACATCAATAAGTGCAGCCTTGGGGATGGCCGTTGCGGCGTCTCAACAAAAGCTCGATCGAGACGTGGTGGCAATCATTGGCGATGGGGCGATTACCGCAGGCATGGCGTTTGAAGCATTGAACAATGCGGGTGACATGGACGCCAATATTTTGGTAATTTTGAACGACAATGACATGTCAATTTCGCCTAACGTCGGAGCGCTCAAAAACTACCTTACCAGACTAATGACTGGTCCAACCGTTAATTCAGTTCGTAACGCGACTAAAAAAGCCCTCGACGGCATTCCTCCAGTACGTGATTATGCGCGTCGCTGGGAAGAACATATCAAGGGAATGATATTACCAAGTACCTTTTTTGAGGAAATGGGTTTTTATTATGCCGGTCCTATTGACGGCCATGATATCGACACACTGGTTACCACCTTAGGCAACCTTAAAGACATTCAAGGCCCTCGCTTTTTGCATATTGTCACTAAGAAGGGTAAGGGATTTCAACCGGCGGAACACGCGCCAATCAAATATCACGGTGTGTCGCCATTCAATCCCACCACGGGCGAATTCGGCAAGAAAGCGAAGATTCGCACCTATACCGATGTGTTCAGCGATTGGTTATGCGATATGGCCGCTGAAGATGAAAAACTCATAGGGATCACCCCCGCCATGCGCGAAGGCTCCGGCTTGGTGCGTTTTTCTGAAGAATATCCGGAACGTTATTTCGACGTGGCGATTGCCGAACAGCACGCACTCACTTTCGCGGCAGGTATGGCGTGCGATGGCCAAAAACCCGTCGTAGCAATATATTCGACATTCTTACAACGCGCCTACGACCAGCTAATTCACGACGTGAGCGTTCAAGATCTGGATGTGATGCTGGCGATCGATCGCGCTGGTTTGGTCGGCGCTGACGGCGCTACACATGCGGGCGTATTTGATTACAGCTATCTGCGCTGTATTCCCGGTTGCGCAATTTACGCGCCGAGCGATGAAGCTGAATGTCGCAATATGCTTTACAGCGCCTACAAACACGTTGGCCTCACAGCGGTACGATATCCTCGCGGCGCGGGCACGGGCGCGGCCGAACAAACTCAAATGACAGAGATCGAATTCGGTAAAGCATCCTTGGTCCAACAAGGTGGCAATGTGGCGATTTTATCCTTCGGGACCTTATTACCCGCGGCCATTGAAGCGGCTAAAAACATTGGCGCGACGGTGGTTAATATGCGTTTTGTTAAGCCCTTAGACCAAACTATGATTAACCAGTTGAGCAGCAACCATAACTTACTCGTCACTTTAGAAGAAAACGTTATTGCTGGTGGCGCTGGCTCGGCGGTTAACGAGTATTTGTCAACCGCAGGAATTACAACTCCGACCTTGAATTTGGGTCTACCGGACCGATATATCGACCATGGTGATCAAACCGTATTGTTGGCTGAATGCGGCTTAGACGCAGCTGGAATTGAACGTTCTATTATTGCGTCACCTTTTTACCAACCTGCCGCGAGTGCGCAGAATCTATAAGAACCCATTTTATTGATTTCTTTTTAGAGGCTGTGCCAAGGCAATATAATTGGTCGCCAGAGAGATTGAGAATTTATCGCTCTAATGTTCGACACAGCCTAACCAACTACACACAGTATTATCTATTCCTATGGAAGACGTCCAAGCTAGTCACGACACGCGACAAATACCCATTAATCGCGTCGGCATCAAAGATATTCAACACCCTATTACAGTGATAAACCGTGATGGTTCTCGCTCTGCCAGTATCGCTACATTCTCAATGTCGGTGAGTCTACCGCATGATCAGAAAGGCACGCATATGTCACGCTTTCTGCAGATGCTAAATGAAACTGAAACGGAAATCTCAGCTAAAAATTTTCATAAAATGCTCGCTGACATGGTCGAACGGCTCGAAGCAGACTCGGGTTATATTGAACTTCAGTTTCCCTATTTTATTGAGAAAACCGCACCAGTTTCAGGTGTCAAAAGTTTGATGGACTATCAAGTAAACTTAATAGGCCAAATTGAAAATGGCCACCTAGCCTCGACCTTAGAAGTCACGATACCCGTTAAGAGCTTATGCCCCTGTTCAAAGAAAATATCTGAATACGGCGCGCACAACCAACGCTCGCATCTCACCGTCGGTATTAACTGCTCTAGCAAATTGTGGTTAAACGAATTGATCAAAAGCGTAGAAGCCCAAGCAAGTGCGGAACTATTTGCAATATTGAAGCGTCCCGATGAAAAGTTCATCACCGAGCGTGCCTATAACAATCCGAAATTTGTCGAAGATGTAGTTCGTGATGTCGCTAACGCATTTGACAACAATGACAAAATATCGCGTTATTACGTTCACGCTGAGAACTTTGAGTCAATTCACAACCACAGTGCGTTTGCGGTGATAGAGCACGACAAAACGCTGTAAATAAAACTTCGAGTTCTATTATTGGCAAAGTCCAAAGTCAGTGTTGTAAGTGGTTTTTATGCGCGCGCGAAGACCGGAATTATTCCTTTTCTACTAAGTAAATGACATTACCTCTTTCTTAATACCATAGTCTGTCCACTACGGTTCATATTCAAACGGCTTAAAAAAGTCATTCCCAGTAGTGGTATTTCAGGAAACCCGCCTTCGATTACACCAGCCCGAATATTGTCTAGTACGATTCCTCCAACACTAATACTGTCAATATTGATCGCGTACATGGGTGCAAGTCCGGAGGCCGTAGAAGCAAAACTCTTTTCACCGTTTAAATAATCCAAACCTAAGCGTTCGGCATCACGACTATTAAATACGACGATATTCGCCCCCGTATCAACCAAAAAGCGTACCGACCGGCCATTGACTTGGCCATCAGATTCGAAAAAACCCGAGCCATTTTCGTAAAGTACCGTCGACGAGACATTACTCGCGGATTTCGACCCAAGGCTTTCACTCAGCACCGCCGTGCCATTTAACTTAAGTGTTTTGCGCACGCCGTCGACTTCAATAACCGCCTCACTGGTATTCGAACTAATAACCGTTACGCCGTGAAAGGTGGTACCAGCTCGAATAATCTTCGCTTTTTTGCCATCAACCGATAGCATTGCACGGTCATTAAACAGCGCTATTGCCGCTACAGTCTTAGCCTCTGAAGTTGATACTACGACCGAAAAAGCAACTAATAATATTGTGCAACGCAAAATCATATCAACTAATCCAAAGGGTTAACGACCAAATTAAACCCAACTTGTTCGCAATTATTGTAAACCCACATTAACGCATCATCCACAATGGGTGCAAGCCGAACAACTTGGTAAACAGCATCACAAACCCATAACAATATGATATCCGTTTAAACAACAATCGTTTAAGTAAACTCATCAATGCAAGCAATTGCCTCTGACAAGGTTTCCACTGGATACACCTTGATTGATTTTGTCAGATTCTTAGGAACATTCCCTTTTGGACAAATGCAGTGTAAAAAGCCCTGTTGTGCGGCCTGTCTAATTCGCTCTAAACCACTCGGGACGCTTCTGACATCTCCTGATAGCCCTAACTCGCCAAATGCAACCCAGCTATGCGGAATCGCCTTGTCTCTCAGCGACGAAACCATGGCGAGCACTACCGGAAGATCAGTACTCGGGTCTGTCGATCTTAAACCACCGACGAGATTGACGTAAAGTTCTTGATCGTACATGGCTAAATCGGCATGTCTAACTAACACGGCGACTAACATATTTAATCGATTTTGGTCGATACCCACCGCTAAGCGCCTAGGATTACCCTGATGCGAATCGACTACCAGAGCCTGGATTTCCACCAATAACGAACGCGAGCCTTCCCACAGCGATGCCACCATAGACCCAGGCTTGGCATCACGACTGCGATCCAAAAATATTGCCGATGGATTTGTAACGGCCTTCAAATAGCCATTGTCAGGCAGCATTGCCAATAGGCCTAGCTCACTGGTCGACCCAAAGCGGTTTTTTGCCGCTCTAATTTCTCTGAATCGTGACGCTGCGATAACTTCAATCATCAACATGACGTCGCCGATATGTTCTACAACCCTTGGCCCGGCAACCGAACCATCTTTGGTTGTATGACAGATGATAATCATAGCGACATCGTGTTGTTTGGCATGTTGAGTGAGCACTTGCATACATTCTCTAAGCTGACCAACTCCGCCTGGCGCGCCTTGTACATCTGGATGAAACATAGCTTGTAATGAATCAATCACAACGAACTTGGCTTTGGTTTGACTAATCATAGACAATATCGCCAAAACATCTGTTTCAATCGCGACATTCAAATTATCCGTCGCCAGATTAAGTCTGATTGCTCGTCGGCTGATTTGACTTGCAGATTCTTCCGCCGACACCAGAAAGCAGTTGAGCTGGTGACTGACTTCACATAATACCTGTGTGGTGAGAGTGGATTTGCCAGCACCGGGTGTACCTGCTAGTAAAATAACACTGCCGGGAACAATGCCCCCACCAAGAACCCGATCAAATTCGACATTATTGGTCGAAAACCGGGGTGCATTTTCTGGCTTTATATCCGAAAGCTTAGTGACCGATTCGGTTGAGCCCGAATACCCGCGTGCCATGGCAGATGCCGCCCCAGCACGGCTAGCCGCTTCTTTGAACTCGACAATCGTATTCCAAGCACCGCATTCACATTGCCCTGCCCATTTAGAATGATTGGTCCCGCACTCTGAGCAAATGAAGTGTACTGTTGCTTTTTTTGCCATTCGAAAACTCCGTTTTTAAACAATAAACCGCTCTACTCGCGGGGTAATACCACTGAGTAGTTCGTAGGCGATTGTACCCGATAAATTGGCAATCTCTTCAATTGGGTTGCCTTCTCCCCACAACACAACATGGTCGCCTACTTTTGCTTGGACCTCTCCCAGTTCTATGGTAATTAAATCCATCGACACACGGCCGATCAGTGGTACGAGGGTACCGTTAACTAACACTGGCGTTCCATTCGGTGCATGCCTTGGATACCCGTCAGCGTATCCGCAAGATACCACGCCAATTCGCGAGTCGGTATCTAAGGTATAGCTGCCACCGTAACCAATTGAGCTGCCCGCAGGCAGGGCTTTGACTGAGATCAATTTTGACTTGAGGGTCATAACAGGTTTCAAATCTAAATTCTCGGCGGAGATTCCTAATTGAGGAGAGGCTCCATATAAAATAAGCCCCGGACGAACAACCTCACACGCGAAATCATTCAGGCCGATGGTCCCGGCTGAATTCATCAAACTGCGTTGCTTGAATTCGTAGGTTTTGGCAAATTTTAAAAACGCCTTTATTTGTCGCTGGTTGCTAGGGTGGTCTGGATTATCGGCATTTGCCAAATGCGTCATTACACTGACTGAGTTAACCCCAGTTTGAGCGAGCAGGCATGGTGCTACTAGGTGCGCATCATCGATCGACAGCCCTAATCTACCCATACCAGTGTCGATTTTTAGCCAAAGATCGAGGTGCGCAGACTGTTCGATCTCTGAGACTTGACGAAGCTGATCGATATCGTAGATGACTGGGCGCACATCATTTGCTGACATCTGATTCAGATCATCAACCGTGAAAGTAGAAGACAGCATCGTGATTATTTTATCAAAGCCTTGGTTTCTGAGACGGTTAACGTCGTCCAAACACGTCACAGCGAATTCATCCGCGTAAGCCAATGACTCAGCGACTACTTCCATCCCATGCCCATATCCATCAGCCTTTATTACGGCCATGATTTTGGAATCTGGCGCCAGTTTTCGAACTCGCTGAAGGTTGTATTTTATTGCGGAACGGTCAATCTGTGCATAGGCAGTGCGATTATTCGCAGGTTGATTTGATTCGGACACGTCTTATTAACCGCTTGCTATTCGCCGTCACCAAATCGTGGGCCTGCATAGTTTTCGAAACGCGTAAATTCCCCTAACCAAGCCAGACGCACAGTGCCAATAGGCCCGTTACGTTGTTTACCAATAATTATCTCAGCGATCCCTTTTTGATCAGTATCCGGCTCGTAAACTTCGTGACGATAGATGAACATAATTATGTCAGCATCTTGTTCAATCGCACCCGACTCACGTAAATCCGACATCACTGGCCGCTTATTAGGACGTTGCTCGAGACTCCTATTTAGCTGAGAAAGAACGATAACCGGACAATCGAGTTCCTTCGCCAAGCCTTTCAATGCACGCGTGATATTAGATATCTCGGTAGTGCGATTTTCATTGCCAGACGCACCATCATTTCCGCGCATCAATTGCAGATAGTCGAGCATGATTAGGCCCATGCCCTCTGGGTGCTCGGCGGCTAAACGGCGCGCTCGTGTGCGAACCTCCAATGGCGATAATGCAGGCGTGTCGTCAATGTATATATTTTTATCTTGTAATATGCCGACTGCCGAGGTTAATTTTGGCCAATCTTCACTGCTGAGTTGGCCAGTACGTAGCTTGCCAGCATTCACCCGACTCAACGAGGCCAGCATTCTAGTTGCTAAGGAGGTACCTGGCATCTCCATACTGAACACGGCCACAGGTTTGTTTTCCTTAATCGCCGCATTTTCAACGAGATTCATTGAAAAAGACGTTTTACCCATGGATGGCCGGCCGGCGACCACAATAAGATCACCTGCTTGTAAACCGCTTGTTTGCTTATCAAGATCGGTAAAACCGGTTGAGGTTCCGGTAACATCGGCCTTGTTATTAAACATTTCTTCGATCTTATCGACCGCTTCCGCCAACAAACCATCAATTTTTCGGAACCCCGCCTTGGCCTGATTATTGTTCTTGGCGATTTCAAAGATGACGGACTCAGCGAAATCCAACACCTCTTCAGGTGTTCGGCCTTCTGGCTGATACGACTTCTGAATAATATCGTTAGCACTCTCGATTAAACGCCTTAGAATGGCCCTATCGCGTACTATTTTTGCGTACGACTTAACGTTTCCAGCGTTAGGTGTATTTTTCGCGAGTGAACCTAAATAGGCAAGCCCACCAACTTTATCCAATTCGCCTTGATGGGTGAGCGATTCTGAGACAGTTACTACATCAGCAGCATCACCTTTCTCATCTAAACGAATAATTTCGTTATAGATCAATTGATGATCATTCCGATAAAAATCGCGCCCCTCTAACTCAGAACTTATATCGTCGATAAAACGATTATCCAGCATCATCGAGCCCAAAATAGATTGTTCAGCTTCAATTGCCTGCGGGGGCAATCTCAGTAGATCTTCTTCAGGTGTTGAATGCTCGGCCATTTGAGTATTTTGTGGGTTGCACGCGGTCGGTAACTTTAGCATATTACTCGATCGATAGGGGCCGCTAAACCCTAACTATCAATGAGATTTAAGCGATTTTTGATCACCAATAACCACCTGACATAGCCTAATACCGCCTGCGAGTAGAGGCCGGTAAAATCGTCGCCTTATACCAAGTATTTTTAGATAGAGTTCGACGAGAATATAAAAAAAAAGCGAGACCTAAGCCTCGCTTTTAGACACGGAAATGACACTAATTATTCAGCGACAACCGTGACGTTAACACTAAAGCTCACTTCGGCATGTACTGATACTGCAACTTCGTATTCGCCAATTGCTTTAATTGGGCCCTCAGGGAGTTGGATTTCAGATTTATTTATTTCTAAGCCTTTAGCGCCAAACGCGTCAGCAATTTCCACCAAACCGACAGAACCAAATAGTTTGCCTTCGTCGCTAGCTCGGCTAGCGATTTCAACAGACTGGCCTGATAGCTCTTTAGAACGAGCTTGCGCCGCTTGAAGTTTGTCGGCTGACGCTTTCTCAAGCTCAACGCGACGATTCTCAAATGCCTCTTTGTTAGCTTCTGTGGCAACCGTGGCCAAACCTTGGGGAACAAGGTAGTTACGTGCGTAACCTGGCTTTACGTTCACTAAATCGCCTAAATTTCCTAGGTTTACGATTTTTTCCAATAGGATTACTTGCATGATGTTCTCCTATTTATGACCGTCAGTGTATGGAAGCAAAGAAAGGTAACGCGCATTCTTAATCGCAGAAGCAAGTTGACGTTGAAAACGCGCCGCTGTTCCTGTATTACGACTTGGAATAATCTTGCCTGACTCCGATACAAACGATTTTAGGGTTGCTAGATCTTTGTAATCGATATGAGTTGCGCCCTCTGCCGTAAAACGACAAAAGCGACGACGCATTTGGCGAAAGCCACCGCGTCTCTTTTTAGGTGCATTGCGTTTCATTACTCAGCCTCCTCAGTTGTTGTTTCATCTACTTCAGCCTCGGCCTCAGCTTTCGCTTCTGCAGCTGCTTTCGCCGCCTTAGCTTCAGCGGCTTTTGCCTCTGCTTCAGCTTCTGCAGCGCGTGCTGCATCACGCTCATCATCTCGTTGGCGCTCAGCTTCAACTTCTTTCATCATAATCGATGGTTCCGTCTCTGGACCTTTCATTTTCAGTACTAGCTTACGAATGATGG
>CAYQVT010000080.1:0-14226 GCA_964420885.1 uncultured Gammaproteobacteria bacterium | reverse complement strand
CTACCGGTTCAATTACGCCTACAGGGTTTCGACGCCGTGTCACTTACTTGGTTTAAGCTGAAAGACAGTCTGGCCATGAGCGGCTTAGGTCGCCGAAGCCCGCTTTGGAATGGTATGAAAAGTTCAGACCACGCCGCTCATGACGGGCTTTGGCTGGTTGAACCGCACGCAGGTTTGGGTTCGGTCGGCGCCAAGTGGGAAGAAATTTTAGTGATCGAAGATGGGCAAGCGCGTTGGTTAGATTCAAATCCACCGCATGTGCAGCAATGGGCTTTGATCTCCGCCGGTGAGGATTATTCGCCGTCTTCGTTGGTGGCCGGTTGAATGTCTCTAAGCTCTGATTAGACCGTGTTTTTAGTCGTAGAATTCGCGTGTCAGTGCGTTTCTCGGCTTAGCTTCTAGCGATTTCTCTTAATGATCAACTTGGTATTGCCTGGGAAAGACCAAACTATCTTTGGGTGTTATTTCTGTTTAGATCTTTATCCTATAAATTAATTGCTACTATATAATAGACCACTTACTAACCATTACTTGGAGCACCACCATGATTAAAGTAGGCGATTCGATTCCTGCGGCAACCATTACCGTTATTTCTAAAGACGGTCAAGACAACGTTTCTGCCGCTGATTTTTTTGCGGGTAAGAAGGCGGTATTATTCGCCCTACCCGGCGCTTTCACTCCCACCTGTTCAGAAGCACATCTCCCAGGCTTTGTTGTCAAATATGATGATATTATTGCTAAGGGCGTAGACACGGTTGCGTGCTTGTCGGTTAACGATTCTTTCGTAATGAAAGCGTGGCAAGACAATCAAAACGCTGAAAACATTGACATGATTGCCGATGGCGGCGGCGCGTTAACCAAGGCGATGGATTTGGTTCTTGAGACCGGCGACTTTGGTGGCACTCGCTCGCAGCGATATTCTATGGTTATCGATAACGGTGTTGTGACTCACCTAAACGTAGAAGAAGGCGGTTTTGAAGTGAGCGACGCCGACACAGTCTTAGGCCAACTATAAACGGTTGTCACCACAAGACTCGCTAAAACGGGGCCTATTGGCTCCGTTTTTGGTTATGGTTTTGGTTATGGTTATTCTGTAGTTGAACACAATCGATCTCGACGGTTGTGTGCGCCATGCCAAAACGGTCGTGCAGTATTTTTTTCACCTCGCTTTTTACGCTTGCCGGGTCAGCATCGGGTGATATTTGAGCCTGAAGTGTTGCCATTGGTCGCTCTTGTGTAATCGACCAAGCGTGAATATGGTGAACGTGAATCAAGCCGTTGACCTCAGCTTCTAAGACCTTTGCTGCCACTCGTCGATCAAACCCGTCGGGGGCACCTTCGAGTAGAATGTGGGCGCTCTGACGAACCACGAACCACGCCGACCTCAGAATAATAATGGCCACCACTATCGACAGAATTGGGTCAATTAAGGTCCACCCCGTATAAATAATGGTCACCGCAGCAATGATTGCAGCGACCGACCCCAGCAAATCGCCCACCACGTGCAGTACGGCTGCTTTTATATTTAGGTTGTCATGATCGCCATGTGTTAACACCCAAAATGCGGAAATATTGACGACTAGACCCGTTACCGCGATCAACAGCATCAATCGGCCCGCAACGTCGATGGGGTTCAGAACGCGTTGATAAGCCTCAAAACAAATCCAAGCGGCAATGAAAAATAGAGACAAGCCATTGACGAACGCGGCAAGAACAGAGAATCGATCGAAGCCGTATGTTCTCCGCCAGCTTGCCGGGCGGCGAGCTAAGCGAAACGCGAACCACGCTAAAACAAGCGAAGCAAAGTCGGTGAGCATGTGGGTGGCGTCGGCAATCAATGCCAATGAGCCTGAAATAATGCCACCAAACACTTCGGCAAACATAAAACTGCCGATTAATACCGCGGCAATCGCGAGCGCTTTCTCATTGGCGTGTCCGTGTCCGTGTCCGTGTCCGTGTCCGTGATGATGGTGGCTCGACATTGGTTTTTTACTCGTGGGCAGGGCGGTCTAGATTCTTAACAGACTGGCCACCTTTCATCACAAACGCGACGTTTTCTAAAACCGAAATGTCTTCCAGTGGGTTACCTTTCACCGCGATGATATCGGCGAACGCCCCTACTTTGATCGACCCAATGTCGTTTTCTTTTTTTAACAGGGTTGCGGCGTTAATCGACGCGGCTTGCAAGGCTTGCATTGGTGTCATTCCAAATTTCACCATTCTTGAGAGTTGTTTTAGGTTATCACCATGAGGGTAAACTCCTGCGTCGGTGCCGAAGATCATCTTTACTCCCGCTTTGACCGCGTTGGAGAATTTCTCACGTTGAACGGCTCCGGTTTTGCGTTCTTTAGCAAGACTTTCTTCTAAAATGCCGGCCTTTTCACCTTCTCCCAAAATAAACTCAGTTACGTAAATATCCATCGATAAATGAGTACCCTTTTTCTTGGCCAGTTTTATTCCCGCGTCGTCGATGAAACTGGCATGTTCTATCGAGTCGACCCCCGCTTCAATGGCCGCGTAGATCCCTTCGGCACCGTGAGCATGGGCGGCAACAATCACCCCGCGACGATGCGCTTCGGCTACCGCGATTTTCATTTCTTCAAGAGAATATTGCTGTACACCAACCTTGGTTCCCTTTGATAATACCCCACCGGTAGCGCAGATCTTGATAACGTCGGCGCCGTACTTAATATTTCGCCTCACACCTTTGGCAACCTCCCAGGGCCCGTCGGCCACACCGTCGCCCTTGGCTTGATACTCAACCGGTAACAAATTGTTATCGCAGTGCCCGCCGGTAATACTCAACGGCGGCCCTGAAACAAACATTCGCGGCCCAATAATTTCGCCTGCGTTTATGGTATCGCGCAGGGCCACGTCTATGAAACCTGCAGCCCCGAGGTTTCTCACCGTTGTTATGCCAGCCAATAAGGTTCGTTTTGCATTAGTGACTCCACGTAATGCTGCGCGAGCATTACTAGTGCTCAACCGTTTATATCCGTGCTCGTCAGCGCTTCCGGTGAGATGGGCGTGCATGTCGATCAAGCCCGGCAAAAGAGTCATGCCTCTCAGATCAATAAATTCGCCGCTTATCTCGAAGGCATCGCCGGATCGAACATCGCTGATGCGCCCATCTTCAATGGTGATTATTGGCTTCTCGACGATACGTTCATTAACAACGTCGACCATTGCATCTGCCACAATAATGGTGGAGGCATTGGCAGCGCTATTTGCGGCTGTAAGCGGGATAAAAACCAAGTAAAAAGCGCAGTACAAAGCTCTACTTAACATGTGGTATTCCTAAATCAGGCGTGTTGGGCAAGCTTGATCTTACCTAGTTTTAAAAAAAATGCATGTTAGGACTACTAAGTGATGGTCTTTCGAGGCTGGTTTTACCTATACAAAGAGTGTTGTTCAACAATGCTTTGATGATATTGATCGCCGTTTGGGCTTCTTCAATATGCGCTGAATACCTACCCCGTTCAATTTGACTAGCGATATATTATTGGCTTATTTCACTTACAAGATTAATAAATATTTCATCGAAGACGGTGTCTTGTGTTCCCCAAATTATCATAACCGGTATATCTATAGTGGCGTTGCTGAAGGGACAAAACGCCTTACCATCAAGCTCGTCTCTTTCCATGTTTTCGCTGAGCAAGTATTCTCCCACCGACGCTGGCAATCCAAACGAAATATCATCGGCAGCGCGTGCAAGTTCAAGTGGCATATCAAAGTACCTCGATGCAATAGATGCTAGATAGTCTACAGCCACTGTCGTCCATCGGGTCATTCGTATCTGTGACTTGAAGTTCAGATTGCAAACAACCAATAATCGAGCCTCACTCGTCGATATAACTTAAATACTCGTGAGTAATCCCGCGTACTAATTCCTCAAAGGTTTGCGCACGTTCGGCGGCAGCTCTTGGAACAGCTCAATATATACTGAGATTACTTAATGACACCCGAAACGCCAATACCACGTGGGTCAGAGGCCGTATGAGTTTCACCATATTGGCTTTCAATTAATTGTAAGTCACCAAACTCCCAACCATGCGGCTCTACTCTGTATCCTTTTTCCTCGAGCTCAAAGGTCGTTTTCTCATCTAAAGGAATACTGATGCTGGTGGTAATCAAATCTGGCGGTAGCAATTGATGATGAAATCGACTCGCACCAACCGACTCCGACGCCGGCATTCCATTGTCTATCACATTGATAATTCCTTGAAAAACCGACGTGAATATGGTCGAGCCGCCCGGTGTACCGATCACCATACGCACATCCTCATCAGCTAATAATATAGTCGGAGTCATCGAGGACAACATACGCTTTGAGGGCTGGATTTCATTCGCCACACCGCCAATCACTCCGTACACATTGGCAACACCAGGCTTGGTACTAAAATCGTCCATTTCATTATTCAAAATGAAACCGGCCCCTTCTACCACTACACCGCTGCCATAACTCCAATTAATCGTGTAAGTGTTGGACACCGCATTGCCCCATTTATCGACAATCGAGAAATGAGTCGTGCTGGGAGAATCTAAACCCGGTTTAGCATGTTCTATCTTACTGATACTATCGATCTTAACTTCATTGGCACGGCTTTGTATGTAGGCGTCGCTTATCAATTGGTTTATTGGCACGTCGACAAAATCAGGGTCTCCGAAATATTCGGCTCGGTCAGCAAACACTCGTTTTTCCATCTCTGCAATGAGGTGAATATATTGAGCAGAATTCGGGGCCAGGCCTGAAAACTCGTCGTCTAATAATTGCTTCATCTTTAGCAGCTGAATCACAGCGAAGCCGCCCGAACTTGGCGGGGGAGCCGTAACAACTTTATAGTCACGCCAATTGGCTACTAAAGGATCGCGCCAGACTGCTTGGTAAGCCGCTAAGTCGTCCGCATTTATTAGTCCGTCATCTCTTTTCGACTGACTAACTAATAATTCAGCAGTCTTACCCGTATAGAAATCTTTAGGGCCGTGTTTCGCAATACGGCGCAGTACCGAGGCTAACTCTGCTTGTTGAAACGTGCCTCCCTCGGCCATAACACCGAAATGGTCAGCAAAGTTTACCTTGCCATCGAACCATTCAATTGTCTCAACAATAGCTCTGGCTTTTTTCGGGTGCACCTGGAAACCTCGTTCAGCATACTTAATAGCAGGAGCGACCAGGCTTGCCCATGGTTTGCTGCCGAATTTTTGGTGAGCCTCCCATAAGCCAGCCACAGTGCCCGGTACGCCTGCGGCTCGTATTCCGATTAAACTAGCTTGATCGATAACCTTGCCATTCTCGTCGAGGTACATATCACGGCTAGCGGTTAATGGCGCCTTCTCGCGGTAATCAAGAAAATGGTTTTGGCCATCCATACGTGCCAACATAAAACCACCTCCACCGATATTACCGGCTTCCGGAAAGGTAACCGCTAACACAAAGGCCGCCGCAACCGCGGCATCTACCGCATTCCCTCCGTCTTTGAGAACCGCCTCAGTCGCCTCAGCCGCAAATTGGTCAGGCATAGCGTAAGCAGCCTCTCTCACTGCTGGAATGGGTAATTCTGGGCTTACACAAGCGGTGGCTAACAGAACAATTAGGCCTGACAAAAACAGTTTGGTAATTTGTGTGCGTATTGTCATGAGAGGAATCGAATAGGTTGCGTAGTAAAACAACATACTCTAAAAATATCGAATCGCAAAATTGTGATCAATCCTAGTCGCCTACAACGGCAAAGTACGAAGCATAGCTTCAGCAAATAGCCGGCTTAACTCACTTGTTTGGTAATGCGCCTAATTTATTAAACGTCGAATTATTTCTCCAATGGCAAGTAGCCGCCCAAATTTTTGTAGCTAGCCACCAATAGCCGTTGTTTCTGCCCAAGTTCACCGTCGTTATACAACGGCGCTTTCGATGCGTCGACTTTATAACTCATGTCTTCAAAGCCCTTTTCGAAACGAGAATCACTTATCTCAACATTTCGTGTTTGATAGGAAAACTTAGCCAATTCGATGGGATCTAGATCATGACTAAAGCGCTTAAAATCCATGAACGCGATATTCTCTTCGACGTAACGATCGCTTCGAGCAATTAGTGTCGCTATCAACTGATGCAAAAAATCACGTTTATCCAGATGTTCGCAGACAACCGTAATTGAGCTGTTCTCTAGCTCAGGGAAATGCGAAGAACGCCCTAATACCTGCAATTCAAAAAGTCGTTTGCCGCCCAAAACTGCGGTATTGGCGATTTCAAATCGATAACCTGCGAATTTGACGTGCGGTAATTGCGCCTTGACCTCCAGTGCCGAGGCTTTGGCTAAAGTGAATTTGTTACCAGCCATCAGCGGCATATCCAGATGACAATTAAAAGGCGTTGTGATGTGGGAAGCGTTATTAATACGCAGAGTTAACAATTCTCGTACTTCGTGTTCTCGTACCTTCTTAATTGCCAATAGAGAAGTTTGTACGATTTCGGAGGTCGGTGTGGTGGGTTCAATCAGCCATCGACGCCCGTAGACCATTTTATCCATTTGAGCTATTTCGGCCGACCTCGGGTAATTCTCTTTGCCGATAACGCCGACAATCAGATATAAACACGCCCCATCCTGACCTGCAAATAATTGGTAGCCTTTAGGTACCGAAATGTGATTCAGCACTTTGCTCAAATTATCGAGCTTACGATCGACATCTAAGTATTGCTGAGGAACGGCCTCGTCGCCATTACTCAAACGAATAGTAGGCGCGTAAGCCAGCGGTGTTTCGCCAAATTCATTTTGGCTTGGTCGCTCACCCTCAAGCTGTTTAGGAGATAGATGTAAAATTGGGACACTCATAATAGACACCGTGTTAGACACAATCACTTGCCGCATCGCGAACCATCGCTATATTGGCAGTTAGCATCGCAGTTTGCTGACTGAGTATAGTCAGACCTGAGATTATGCCGTTGTATCCCAAGTAATATGTGAAGTTATTGTTGCAGTTGTGTGAAGACTCCCATGAGCACATTGACCTTAGTCAACCGCTTTTATTAGCCCTCGAACACTCAGCACACCCATCACTAATGCCGTACCAAACAAAATGGTTCCCATTCCTATAACCATCATTACGGTAATTTGCTCGTCAATAAACAAAGCACCCCATACTGAGCCAAACAATGGTATTAAAAACGTCACGGTAATTGTTTTAGTGCTACCAATCTCCGACAACAAGCGAAAATACATTAAATACGCCAAACTAGTGCATAACACAGCCAGAGCTAATAATGACATCCATGCCCCTAAACTCGGCATTTGAGACGGAATAAACCAATAAAGTAATGGCAACAAGGAAATTGCAGCGGCTAATTGGCTAAAGGTCGCAATACTCAGTGGCGAAACATCGCTTAGCTTTGCTGAGGTGTAGTTAGCGGCAATACCGTATAAAAACGGGGCAAACGCGGCGGCACTAATAGCCATTACCTTACCTTGAGTTGAAATCGCTAATTCGTCTGAAACCAAAATAATGACACCACCGAAACCTATGCATAAGCCTATTAGTCCGTTCAAGGCTAATCGGTTCCGCAGCCATACCCTCGCTACCACCGCCCCCCAAATTGGCGCGGTACCGTTTAAGATAGCCGCAACGCCACCTGTGATATACAGCGTCGAGTACGCAAAAAGAACAAACGGAATTGAGGAATTTAGCAGGCCTACAACAAATATCGGTCGCCAATGCTGAATCACCTTCTCGCGACTCAGCTTGGATTCTCTGAAGCACCAAAATATTAATAAGACCAAACCGGCTATTAACACTCTTGCTTCGATTAACGCGATGGCTCCAAATTCAGGAACAGCAACACGCATAAACAAAAACGACGCTCCCCAAAGGGCCGCTAATACAACAAGCTCGACGATGTTTCTGGCGTTCATTGGCCTCTCCTATACTAGGCCCGAATTGTAATGCACAAAGCGTGAAACACTAGCGGTTTTAGAAAGGATACTTCGCTACCGGTCGGCCTCAAGCGCTGTTGTCACATTTACCATGCAGTATCGGTGATATTATTGACCGATCTGTTAAATTAAAAGCACTACCAACGAGGCACTACTAAATGCAACGCAGCAATCAATTGTTTTCAAATATCTCTTCTGATGGCCAACTGGAATTTTCTTTATTAGAAGTGGACGTTCCACAACCAAAACCGCATGAAGTTATCGTTCGTATTGAAGCGGCGCCGATTAACCCTTCTGATATGTGGCCAATGTTTGGCCCAGCGAATCTGGCTGAAGCCAGTCTCGAATACAGCGCTGAGAAAAAAGTGTTATCGGCACCACTTTTTCCAGGCATGGCCTCACGAGTCAGTTCACGCCTTGATCAAGTGCTGCCAGTCGGTAACGAAGGCGCGGGAACCGTAGTCGCAGCAGGCGACAGTGATGCCGCGCAAGCTTTAATGGGCAAAACGGTCGCTATTCTTTCTGGCGCTACCTATTCCGAATATTGCTGTGTGCCGGTTCAAGCATGTATGGCGCACAACGAAGGCACAACAGCTGCGCAAGCGGCTTCTTCTTTCGTTAACCCACTCACTGCCTTGGGCATGGTCGACACAATGCGCATGGAAGGCCATAGCGCTTTGGTTCACACGGCCGCTGCTTCAGGCCTTGGCCAAATGTTAAACAAAATTTGTTTGGCTGAAGACGTCCCATTGGTCAACGTTGTACGTAAACAAGAGCAGGTCGAAATATTAAAAGACATTGGCGCCACTCATATTTGTAACTCCTCATCGGATAGCTTCAAGAAAGACTTACTAGCAGCCATTGACGATACCGGCGCAACCCTCGCGTTTGACGCCATCGGAGGCGGTGACTTAGTCAGCGATATCCTAACTGCCATGGAACGTGTGGGCAGCAAAGACGCTGTCGGGTTTAATACCTATGGTTCTCCGGATCATAAACAAGTGTATATCTACGGTGGCTTAGACTTCGCGCCGACGGTATTGAATCGTGCCTATGGTATGTCATGGGGTGTTGGCGGCTTCTTGTTGATGCAATTTTTGGGCAAAGTAAGCCCGCAACGCGTCGGCGAATTGCACAAACGAGTTGCTGACGAAATCGATAGCACCTTCGCTAGCCATTTTTCTGATGTATTGTCGTTTGAACAAGCGATGACGCCAAGTTATGTCGCTCAATACAACGCCAAGAAGACCGGAGAAAAATTCTTGATTAACCCATCTTTGGGTGTATAGGCTTACTGCCTAATCCAGAGCCACGGAAACTAATGTCTTGAAGTGGGTCATTCAAAGTCGCGCTTACCGTAAAGCTAAGAGCTTGGTAAGTGCGACTGTTGAAAGCCCAGCTAAGCTAATGGGGTTGGCAAATTCAGCGCAGCAAAAAGCCACTAAACAAGTCAGCCATAAAATTGCCAATGTACTCGATTCAATCAAGGCGTCTTATCGCTTGATTCGTGCATACGCCAACGGTAGTTATCGAGATATTTCTTTGGAGAACTTCGGGTTAATCGTCGCTGCTATTATTTACTTTGTGATGCCACTAGACGCGCTGCCGGATTTCATTGCCGGTTTAGGGCTCACTGACGACGCAGCCATACTTGCCTGGACATTTGGCAAAGTCTCAGAAGAGCTGGACCGATTTTTAGATTGGGAGGGCTCGGAGAGCCCACATAGCGAACAATCATCTCAACTCGATAATAATGAATGAGGCGGTTTTTACGCTAGTTTTGATCAAACGGCTGCTCTCTATTGGTGTTTTTATTACGATTGCGATGCTGTTATCTTAAAATTTCATCATATGCGCGGCAAAACCGTCTAAGTCTATTGGCAAGGGTATGCAGAAGAGGCTAGTATCCGTGATTGCTTGATCGAGGGATTAACGAATTTGAACGCCGAACACGTTTTTCCAAGACCCTCAATTATCGCCAAGCAGCTGTTGCTGCGCTTTACCGCCTCATCGACAATCCATTCAACAATGGCTTTCTCAGTAGTGTACGAAGCGAATAAACTTAACGCTGGTTCAGTTGCTGGGTAATCAAATCATCTAAATATTAACAGTTAAGAAAACCGACCATGGCAGAAGAACAAAGAACACCCACGCTTACCGAGTTGAGCGCGACCACTCACGCAGACCTAAAAGTTGACCCTATTTGCGCACTCAAGGTCGCCGCCAAACAACACATGATTAACTTAAAGGTCAGCGAAGTCGGCATGGCGGTGAGCAGCTTTCCAGTTTTTCTAAGTCGCCAGTCGGAAGGCGGTGACTGGAATGTCGCAGCCATGAACAGCTACGAACTCGGTGAAAACCTATTCGTAGAAAATGACACATGGGTTGGTACGCACTTACCAATCGGTATGCAAACCTACCCATTTTTCTTAATGCGATCGCCTAAAGACGAGAAAAACTTTACGATTGGCATTGATGAAGAAAGCAGCGTTTTTTCAAAAGAAGAAGGCGAAGCCTTGTTTGAAGATGGCAAAGCGTCTGCTCGTTTAAGCCAAGCCACCGCTCAGTTAGAGTTGGAGGTTAAACACGATATTCAAACTTTTCAATTCGGCAAAAAAATGGCTGAATTGGGTTTAATCCGAGCGATTGACGTACAAGTGCACTATCAAAATGGTCGAATCAATACCTTAAAAGGTTTAAATACCATTGACGAAGTCGCATTGTATGAACTTGACACCGAAAAACTTGCCGAGCTCAGAAAGGACAATTATTTGCCTCCGATATATTCGATGCTGGTTTCGATCTATCAATTCAACAATTTGATAAAGCTGCACAATATTAAACACCCTGATAACACGATTGCCCAAGTGAAGATAGGTGCTCCAAAAGAAGACGAGGCAGCCGCCGAAACCGACGCTTAGGCTGTACCAATACCCGTAAGAAACCTCAGAGTAATTTCTGAGGTTTTTTATTTTTGGGCTAGCAAATTTACCTACTATCTTTACACACTATAGAGATTGAGGATGAACATAAAGCACTTATTAACGCTCCTTTAAATAGGCACCACTATGGGAAAGCGTGCTATCGGGCTCTTAATAAACCAATCAGTGCCTATCCAACGTTGACGGCTTGTCTACTATCGCTGTGTAATAGTGCATGATTGGAATAAAAACGATTTCGAGGAGATTTACCGGTGTTTACTAACAATATTAGTGCTCGCGTAGTGCCAGCATTGTTCGCTTTTTTTAGCCTATTCGCTACCACGGCCCACGCTAATTTAAAGGCTGACAATTTCGTTTTAATCGACCATCAAGGTAAAGCTCACGAACTCTATTATCATCGCGATAATGCCGCGGTGGTTATTGTTGCTCAAGGAAACGGCTGCCAGATCGTGCGGTCAAATCTCGACGATCTAAAGTCTATTCGCGATGATTACGCCGACAAAGGTGTTGAAGTATTCATGCTCAATGCGAACATTCAGGACTCTCGGAGCGCAATTGCCGAAGAAGCCGAAGAATGGGGGGCTGATTTCCCGATTCTGAAAGATCGTACTCAAATCATCGCAAAATCCTTAGAAATTAACCGCACCGGTGAAGTCTTAGTAATTGACCCAAAAACTTGGAATGTTGTTTATCGTGGCCCATTGAGTGACCGAGTCGACTACGAACGTCAGAAAGAGAAAGCCAGCAAGCATTATGTGCGCGATGCCTTAGACGCGGTTATCAGCGGCGAAGAGGTTGCTCTGAATAAAGTCAACTCACCTGGCTGTATCATCAACTACGAAAAGCACGATGGCTCCGCGATCAGTTACGCCGATACCATTGCTCCAATTTTGAAAGAGAATTGCGTTGCGTGCCATGTTAAAGGAGGCATCGCTCCTTGGGCTATGTCTGAATATATTTTAGTCAAAGGCTTCGCGCCGATGATGCGCGAAGTGGTACGCACTAAACGCATGCCTCCCTGGCACGCTGATCCGGAAGTTGGTCATTGGCGTAACGAAGTGGGCATGAGCGACGAAGATACACAAACCTTAATCGCGTGGATCGAAGCCGGTGCACCACGAGGCGAGGGTGAGGACCCATTAAAAGAAATACCGCCGCTTAAAAATAAGTGGACCTTAGGTGAGCCTGATTTAATCATCGATATTCCTGAGTTTGAAGTGCCAGCGAGTGGCACGGTTGATTATCAGTTCCCCAATGTTCCAAATCCATACGGTAAAGATGTTTGGGTGGTCGCCGCCGAAGTCATTCCCGGCGACCCAAAAGCAGTTCATCATATTTTAGCGGGCTCATCGGAACGTCAACCGAAAGGCAAATTATCCGAAATATTCGAAAATTTCATTATCACCTACGCACCTGGAAACGAAGCGTCAAAAATGCCAGAAGGCACCGGAGTTTTTGTGCCTAAAGGTGGCGTGTATCAATTTCAAATGCACTACACCCCTTACGGCAAGAAAACCGTTGACCGCAGTCGTATTGGCCTACATTTTTCCGACAAACCACCGGCTAATTTTTACCGTGAACAGGTGATCGTGAATTTCGATCTGGCGATTCCTCCGCAAGCTGAAAAGCACGAGGAGAAGGCGTACTTCCTATTCGACAAAGATGCTGAAATTCACGCCTTATTTCCACATTCACATTATCGGGGAGTTAGCTCGACTTTCGAAGTTCAGTATCCTAATGGCAAGGTAGAAACCATCTTGTCAGTTCCTAACTACGATTTTAACTGGCAACGAACGTATCAATTCACTGAGCCAAAACAAGTGCCTGCTGGCTCTAAAATGATTCACAGAACGATCTACAATAATTCGTCTAAAAACCGAGGTAACCCAGCACCTGACGAAACCGTCTACTGGGGTTTGCAATCGGAACAAGAAATGCTCTACGGCTCCGTCGGATTTAGCTGGGTCGACGAGAGTTCAGACAAACCCATTCACAATGCCCGTCAAGCTGGTCTATTACAAATGATGGGGTTAATGGATCAAGACTTCGACGGCAAAGTGGCAAAATCTGAACTCACACGACAGCTGACTCGTGCCGTTGGTGATCGGTTCGCACAATTTGATGTCAGTAACGACGGCTCGCTGGACATGCGTGAGCTCGGAGGTTTATTACAAGCCGTGAATCGAGGCCAGTAGTACAAAAACAACAACAAAAGAGCGCTAAGAAGTGACTGATACAAACAATAAGATCCCTCGCTCGGCTGATAACTATTCAGCCGATGCGATCAAACAAAGACAACAATTCATCACCGACAAAACTGGCGTAGAATTGTCCCACGTTTCCCATTTCTCTCAAGATCTCGAGAGCTTAAAAGGTAACATCGAAAACCCCATCGGAGTCGCTCAAGTCCCGATTGGCTTAGCCGGGCCTGTGCGCATTAATGGCGAACATGCTCAAGGTGACTTTTATGTTCCGATGGCGACCACTGAGGGTACTCTGGTGGCCAGTTATAGTCGCGGAATGCGCGTGTTAACTGAGATAGGCGGCGTGAAAACCACGGTTATCGAACGTTACATGCAACGCGCACCGGTGTTTCATTTTGATAATGCCAAAGATGCTCGCGATTTCGGAGCGTGGTTCGAGGAGAACTTAGATCACATTCGTAAAGTAGCCGAATCAACCACCTCGGTTGGAAAATTATCGCACGTTGAACAGTATGGTGTATCGCGCATGCGTTACCTGCGCTTCAATTACACAACAGGCGATGCGGCAGGCCAAAACATGTGTGGCAAAGCCACCTTCGCAGCTTGTAATTGGATTGCTGAAAATTACCCCAAACTGAACCGTTATACGCTCTCGGGTGCAATTGACACCGACAAGAAACATTCTCAATTAAACACATTGCACTCTCGCGGAGCAAGAGTGGTGGCCGAGGCGGTTATTCCCCGAGGCGTCGCCCAGGACATTTTGAGAGTTGATACCAAAGCTTTATTCGACGTTAGGCAGGTTAATAACGTTGGAGGAATGCTAGCTGGCACCAGCAATAATGGCGCGCACTCGGCCAATGGCCTCACGGCAATTTTTATCGCAACCGGCCAAGACGCGGCAAATATTGCCGAGTCTCAAGCAGCTATTGTGTATTCAGATCTTGCTGAAAATGGCGATCTCTATTGGAGTATCACACTGCCTTCGGTGATTGTCGCAAGCTACGGCGGTGGAACTGGCTTAGGCAGCCAACGTGAGTGCTTGGAAATGATGGGATGTTACGGCCAAGGTAAGGCCTTAAAACTAGCGGAGATTTGCGCTGCCACTGTGCTGGCTGGCGAAATATCGCTTGGGGCCGCAGTACTGGCCGGAGACTG
>CAYQVT010000079.1:0-14618 GCA_964420885.1 uncultured Gammaproteobacteria bacterium | reverse complement strand
AGCCAAGCAAGCCAATAGAAACGCTAAAAATGATCAGGATGACCCCTTCTCTGCGATACGTGAACGAGAAACACTGAGAAGTCGCGCCGATTTTATTGAACAGGAAAAACAATAATCCCAGTGTCAGATAACAACTAATTAGGTAAAAGAAAGCCTGTCGAAGGGGTTGGATCTCCGACAGGCTCAAAAATGAAGGGTATTCTACCCCCCTAATAGACTCACGGAAACACGGGTTGGAGTTGAATCCGTGAGCAAACTTTTAAACTGTTCAATACATGTTGTGTGAAGTACTATTTCCTATATCGTAATGTAAGTCTCGATAATTTTCGTGAAGAAGCATTGACACTACGCCGACTAGCAAAATGTGTCAATATTAAAACCAAGCTTCGTTACTATCTACCAAGTGAAGCTTATCTAAAACAGTAATACCAGTCTCAATAAACTATGACAACTCGCCTCTAAGCTGGTCTGCTTTACAAATACTGACGAGCTCAGAAATATTAATCGGTTTGGGAGAATCAATAATATTCGCCGAAAATGCTAAATGAGCCAGTAGTTGTTCTGAGTTACCGCCTTCGTGACGCCACATACGAATTGAGTAGGACCCGTCACGCTTCGACATTCGATTCCCATCATCGTCTAACATAAGAGGCGCGTGCAGATAGTTTATTGGTAAGGCATTTGGTGCTAACAGCGCAGCTAAGTACCGTTGTTTCGACGTGCTGTCTCTCAAGTCTTCTCCTCGTACCACCTCTGTAATTCCTTGATCAAGATCGTCCACGGTGACCGCCAGTTGATAAGCAAATAAATGATCAGAACGGCGAATCACGAAATCATCTATATCGTTGGCGATTGCGTACGGCACTTTAAGCCTCATTGAGGCCGGCTTTTTAATCATCTTTGACTTAATTTCTTGATCAGTCAACTGCCTACAAGTGCCAGGGTAAGCACCTTGTTTTGCATGAGGTGCGCTAGACGCGAGCCGAATATCTTTTCTAGAACAGAAACATGGATAGCTAAGACCTTTAGAGTGTAAGTCTTGCAAAACACTCTGATACAGATCATTTCTCTGCGATTGGTAAACAACCGGGCCATCCCAATCCAGGCCTAACCACTCCAGGTCACGCAGAATTTGATCTGCGCTGCCTTCTACGACTCTCGGAAGGTCTAAATCTTCCATTCTGAGAATAAATTCTCCACCCTGTAACCGTGTATGCAACCAAGCCAATAAAGCGGTTCTTAAGTTGCCAAGGTGCAATTCACCGGTCGGACTGGGAGCGTATCTACCAACCGTTTTTAACGCGATCGTCATACGCTTAGAATACCAAGTTATTGTTTGTCGGCCTACTGCTGGCTTGGAGCAAGGAAACTGTCTCAACCGACACGATCAAAATCAAATCTAGCCTATTCTATATAGTTCTCGCGGACCGCGAGAAGCATAAAAAAGCCCCTGATTCTTTAGGAGAATCAGGGGCGCAATACAGAAACCTTGGGGGATGATGGAGTAGGTTTACTGTAAAAACAATCGACTACTTATTTTTCTTTAAGCAACCAATTATCGAGGGAAATCTTGTTTCCACCTTGCGCCATTAGCATGGCTAAAATGATCATCCACAGATAATGCTCGTGATTCTCAAAACCTGGAACAAAGAATTGAATAACAATGCTCATAATCAACAGACCTAGCGCTCCAATGCGGGTGAACAAACCGATGAATAATAAAATTGGTAATATCAGTTCTCCAGCGGTTGCCATGTAAGCCGGTATTTCAGGTGGAAGTGACTCCGGTAAAAACGATACCAAAAAGTCACCGTCTTCAGCGGGATCAAAGTTTTCCACGGTGCCTTCTAAATCATCAAATTTAGCGACGCCCGAATTCCAGAAAATAAGTCCTACATAAATACGCGCCCAAAGATTGGCGAGTGGCGAAATGATTGTGGCGCAGAACGATCCAAACGCCTTATATAAATTTTTCATCTGTTTCTCAATTGTTGGTAGTTGAACCGACACTAAAACCCATATCTCGGTTTAATGCAAATTCCGACAAGATATCTCAACACAAAAAACTTAAGGCTATATGAAACTAATGATTGTCCTGTTTCAATAACTTAGTCTCAAACACCAAAGAAAGTGTTGATGACAAACTGTCTGCTGATATAGACCCCTGCAAAGCCTCAATTGCTTGCAACAAATTTCCATTTTTTTCCAACTCTTGAATAAAGATGGCTTTTTCTCTACCTATTTCAAGACTATGTACTTGATGACCTAGTTTATATATCAACACGTTATCCTGACTCTGATTCAAATCTATTGACACCTCACCGTCATACTCCGGTAAAGACTGTCGCTGAATTTGATAAATTGGATACTCAGAACAAATTAATGAAACACTATTGTTTAACACTACTTCAGCCGTTAGGAGCTCGTCCTGTGGCAACGAACTGGGGTCGAGAGCGTCGGATACTACGCTATAGTAACTCTGGTGTAGCGCCCATTCGTAACGTATTAAATCATCTAGATAGGGAAGGCCTTCAAGCCCTTCTATGGATCGACACAACTTCGCGAACCCCTTGCCGTACAAATGAATATTGCCAACCGAAGGCGGTGTCTTCTGTATGAAAACCTGAGCCATTTGTTTAAAAAAATCAGCACCTACAACGCCTCGCGTCGCCGGGTAGACCTCTTCTAAATATTCTTGAATGGCACCAAATACGTTATTTTGATATATCCATATTCGATGTTGATGCTCGGTTTTAGCAGTACTCAAAGTTTTATTTTGCGCTAAAACACGTTTTAAAAAGCCGTCTTGTTCAGTGGCAAGGTCGTTAGCAGATGATGATAGGGGTTGCACTGACTTACTCGTCGGCTCCGGCATCTCGGAGTACTTGTCCAACAATAAATTAGCCTTTTCACACTCGTTTACTAACACCTCAAACTCCGGAAAATCTGAGTCCCATTCAAAAAGTGTCGGCCGCGCACCATGGGTTGCTAACACGTGATCAAACAAGTTCCAGACGGGGTCGTATATCGTTTGGTTATGCGTGTCGATTAACACTGTCTCAGTAATTCCCTCATAGTTTCTCTCTACTTCAGTGTAGCCCGCTAAGTGATACTGACCTATCGCATGACTGTTAATCGCATTAATATATTCAACGCCATCTCGCCCGATATTGGTGGCACTGACATGAATATTATTGACGTCCATTAATAGGCCACATCCGGCACGCTCAGCGAGTGCATTTAAAAACTCGGGCTCCGGTATTTGTAATTGATCAAACAATAAGTAATTAGAGGGATTCTCAATCAAAATTTGCCGCCCGAGCGCGGTTTGCATTTGGTCAATGTGTTGGCAAATTACATCAAGTGCTTGAGTTGTTAGCGGTAAGGGAAGTAAATCTGGAAGGTGACGATGAGAATAAGCACTCCATGCCAGGTGTTCCGAAACTATAAATGGGTCGATTTGATCGACTAGTTCTTTTAGTTCGCTAAGATGCTTTAGATTTAGATCATCAGCGCGGCCAAGGGACAAACCAACTCCATGCAGAGATATTGGGTAGTGTTCTCTCAATTGCAGCAACTTGGATCGAGCAATCGATTCTCCGAAATAGTTTTCGGAATGCGCTTCTAGAAAGCCAAATTTTGGATCAACGGCGGTATCAATGCTCTCCACTGGGCCGAATAATTCTGGCCGTATACCCAGCCCTGATTTAACAGGGCTCGATAACTCGGTACTACTAATAGACACTTTAAAACCTTGGTTTCACAAACATCGACCGGTAGCACTAATTAGAATGCGACTTTTTTATGAGTCAGATTCTTTTTTAGGGGCTGACCCTTTTACGACGCCACCCACAATCTTATCACAGGTACCTTCAGGCACATACACCCACTCGTTTTTGTCGCCATCTACTTTGGCGTAACCTGCACAACCGTGACCATTTGCACCACAATCGTTCTTACCTGCTTTTGCGATGCCTTGGCATTTCTCATAGCCTTCTTTACCTGCGTGAGCCATGCCAGTGTTCGTTACTAAGGCAACTGCCAAGATTGAGGCTGCTGCAGCCGACGCTTTTAAACTAGTCTTCATAAAATTACACCATTTTATTATTTACTTAAAAAAGCTAAAGCCCTTGCGCGAACGCAAAGGCTTTAACGAGATTCGGGAAATCTAGGGTTGATTAGATAGAGTCGCCAAAACGATCTACTAAACGGCCACCTGCAACAGAAGAATCAGTTTGCTCAGCAATTTTTGAGCACGCTTTAGCTAGCTTCTTTTCTTTAGTACCTTCTGGAGCTTCGGCAGTGCCAGCACAGATGCTAACGATATTGCCACAAGTGCCTTTTGGTACTTTGATCCAAGCGCCAACCATATTGTCATCAGTTGCTTGGCCTTGGCAAGAAATACCAAGAGACTTAACAGCACAAGTATTCTTGCCACCTTTGACAACGTCAGCACAACGTTCTGTTGATTTTGCAGATGCTACGCCTGAGGCACCCAGTAAAGCCGTGGCTAATACTGAAGTGGCAATTGCAGTGCCCAATGTTTTTTGTGAATTCTTAATCAATTTTTCGTTTTTCATGTTGGTAATGACCTCATTAAGGGAATATTCAAATGTTACACTGCATAAGAACCAGCGACTAACTAATAGCTTACAACTATATCTAATCTATCAACACTATTTAACATTTACGTTTACGTTTAGATTAAATATAACTAACGTTTAACAAAAATAGCGGGTAAAGCAATGCTACAAAGTATGCCAAATACAGATATCTATACTGTCGACGCCTTATACTACGAGCCCCAACTAGCTTCTATACATCTAATTCGCTCGAAAAACCGAATCGCGATCGTTGATACCGGTACTCAATATTCTGTGCCACAAGTATTTGCTGCACTCGAGGAACTAGACCTGACATATAATGCTGTTGATTACATAATTTTGACGCATATTCATTTGGATCACGCCGGTGGTGCAGGAGTTTTAATGCAATTGTGTGAAAATGCTCGACTTATTGTACATCCAAAAGGGGCTCGTCACATGGCAGACCCTAGTAAATTAGTAGCTGGAGCCAGCGCGGTTTATGGTGAAGACGAATTCAATCGGCTTTACGGCGAGATTCTACCCATTGCTGCAGATCGCATCCATCAACCGGCAGATGGCGAGACCGTCGATCTCGCTGGACGGCCACTTAGTTTTATTGATACACCCGGACACGCTAAGCATCATCACTGCATCATTGATGAGCAAACTAACAGCATTTTTACCGGGGACACATTAGGCGTAGGTTATCGCGCACTGCGTAACCAAGAACACGCCTTTATTGCTCCCACAACAACGCCCGTTCAATTTGACCCAGAAGCACTCCATGCATCGATTGATCGAGTAATGAGCTACACGCCTGCGACATTGTATTTAACCCATTATAGTTCGGTGACACCCAGTGTTAAAATTATTGCGGGATTGCATGAACAAATTGACGATTATGTCCGTCTGACCGAGAAAGCATCGGCCGCTGGAGAACAGTTCGAGGCGGTTCTTAGCAAAGAGCTAAATGATTATTTGGTCAGACGTTGCATGAACGAACTCAGTGATGTCAGCGAAGAAACTGCTCGTCGCTGGCTTAAATTAGATGCAGGTCTAAATGCTCAAGGACTTGCGTTCTGGTGGACGCACAAACGGGCAACGTGACGCGTTACAGACATTAACAGACAGTGATTTTGAGGCTGTCTAAGTAGTGCATCCCAATCTAGATAAATTTCAGACCCACCGACAACATTAACACGTGTAATTGGCACGGTATTAACCTGTATCAAGGCTATTTTCTATTGTCAGAACAGGCTAAAATCTCGATCATTGAGAGGTCGCTATCGGCCAAATGAGAAATTACCTTGAAAGACCAGTTACAAGCCCTGTTTAATCAGGCTATAGATCAGCTTAGAGCTGACGATATAATTCCAGCTGAGCATGAACTAAACATTCAGTTTGAACGCACCCGTCAAAAAGAACATGGGGATTTTGCCTGTAATGTTGCAATGACCCTCGCCAAGGTGGCTCGGCGTAATCCACGCGAGGTGGCAAGCTTATTAGTTGAAGCACTGCCAGCAGCAGAATTAATCACTAAGGTTGAAATCGCTGGTCCTGGATTTATTAACCTATTCTTAGCGCAAGACGTGCGGTACGCGGTAATCGATGCGGTTTTCGAACAAGGTCATAGGTATGGTCTTGGCAAGGCCAATTCAAAACAAAAGATCATGGTTGAGTTTGTTTCAGCTAATCCCACTGGGCCGCTGCACGTCGGACATGGACGTGGTGCCGCATACGGAGATGCTTTAGCACGTCTGTTAGCGGCGGCGGGGAATACCGTTGAACGCGAATACTACGTAAATGATGCAGGCCGTCAAATGGACATCCTTGCGCTTAGCGTCTGGATTCGGTATCTGCAAGCGACCGGCGTACCCGTTGAACTTCCTGATAATTGCTATAAAGGAAACTACATCGTCAATTACGGCGAAGACCTGGCAAAGTCGCACGGAGAGAAATACTCAATTTCGCTAGATAAATATCAACGCGCTAGCCTAGACCGGAACGAATCAACAACATTAGCTGACCTAGCCGCCATGCCCAGCGATGTTTTTGAAACACAACGAAAAGCGCTGAATATGTCTGCTGAAGAATTCACCGACAAATTTGAAAAACTTTTTCGCGAGGAAGCATTAGACAAACGCATAGAATTCGCCAAATCTGAACTCGGGCAAGCGGGCTTCAATGTGTTCTTTAATTGTGCACTCGATTCGATCTTAGAGGACATCCGCCAAGATTTAAAAGAATTTGGTGTTGATTACAACACTTGGTTTTCGGAACGTTCATTATTCGAGGATGGCAAGATCGCCAAGGCAATGGAGAAGCTCAAGTCATCGGGCGACGTCTACCGGAAAGGCGGCGCCTGGTGGTTTAAAAGCACCGAATATGGTGATGAAAAAGATCGTGTTGTGATTCGCGAAAATGGTCAGCCAACCTATTTTGCGTCGGATATCGCCTATCATGCCGATAAATTTGAACGCGGATTTGACCTGACGATCAATGTCTGGGGGTCCGATCATCACGGTTATATTCCACGCGTAAAAGCATCGTTGACCGCGCTTGGCTTGGATCAAGAGAAACTTAAAATTGTATTGGTTCAATTCGCCGTCTTGTATCGTGGTGGAGAGAAAATAGGAATGTCGACACGTAGCGGAGAGTTCGTCACTCTAAGAGAGTTACGTGACGAGGTGGGCTCAGATGCAGCACGATTTTTCTACGCGCAACGCAAATCAGAACAGCATATGGACTTTGATCTGGACCTTGCCAAATCTCAAAGCAAGGACAACCCTATGTACTACGTGCAATACGCGCACGCACGGATTTGCCGTATCTTCAGAACCGCTAATGAACGCGGCATAGACACAAGTTCAATCGCTACCGCCGACTTCGGTCAGTTAGATAGCGACCAAGAAAACAGTTTACTGAGCTTACTCCAGCGATTTCCGGAAGTGGTGCAGTCAGCCGCAGCCAATTATGAACCCCATCAAATAAGCTATTATTTACGCGATTTGGCCACCGCGCTTCAATCTTATTACGCCTCAACAAAGATATTGGAAGCTCCTACCTCTCAACGCGATGCAATGCTGGCTCTGTGTGCGGCGACTCGACAGACTCTTAAGAACGGACTCGGCATTATCGGCGTTGGTGCGCCAGAATCGATGTAAGCAAGCCATGCCTCAAGCCAGACGAATAAAGCCAAAACAAAAGGCTGTACGCAAAAAGGCTAAAAAGAGCCGTAATTTACCGTGGAGCCTAGTCATTGTTATTTTACTTTCCTGTGCGGTATTGGGGGCCTTATATCATGGTGCTCGCACTGGAAATTCTAATTTTGGTGCAGGGTTAAAAGCGTTGTTTGAAACCAACGAAAATGTTACCAGCGCCGAAGACAAAGCCATAGAAGAATTAATAAAAAACAAGAGCACCGAAAAAGAATTTGATTTTTACACGATTCTGCCAGACATCGAACAAATCATGCCCGACGATTTACCCGACGCCACGCCCACTCGATCGGATAGCAATCTCGAATATTTTCTACAAGCCGCATCATTTGAGTCTCACGCTGATGCCGAAAAACTTCGTGCTCGGCTAGCTCTCAAGGGATTTAAATCTATTACTCAAGCACGCTCATCAATTGAAAAAGGCACTTTGTATCGCGTTCGATTAGGTCCCTATGCGGATAAGCGCAAAAGTAAAACCGCCAAGGCCAAGCTAGAAAAGCTCGGAATTCGTCCATTCGTTTTTACTGCCAAGAAAGGCACTTAAGAGACAGCGTTCGATAATTGTGAGAAAACGCTTTCACAAAGTTCATATCGAAATAAGCAACATCTGTAATCTACAGTGCAGTTTTTGCCCCGCTGTTATCCGCGAAAATAAGATGATGGACCTTGATCTCTTTAGAGAGATTGTTGAACAAATTGCGCCGCTCACCGAATTGGTTTGCTTTCATCTCATGGGCGATCCGTTAGTCCACCCTCAGTTGCCACAGATGATGGAAATTTGTGACCAATATGAAGCCAATATTTTTTTGGTAACAAACGGCGTACTTCTGAGACCTGAAAAGATTGATTTGATGCTGCACCGCCGTCTCTTTCAGGTGAATATTTCGCTGCACAGTTTCTTTGATAATTTCCCTCACAAAGACCCCAGCAATTATTTAGAAAGGATCTTCAGCTATACCGAGCGCGCCTTAGTAGAACGACCTGACATGTATTTGAATTTCAGGCTTTGGAACCTCAATGATGTGCTGGGGAGCCAAACGCCGAACACCGAAATGCTCGAGCAAATTTGTCAGCGTTTTGATTTTCAAATGCCTACCGCAATCGATGTGCGTCAGCGTAAGAGCATCAATATTAAAAATCGATTGTACCTGCACTTCGATACGGAGTTTACTTGGCCGAGCTTAGACTTACCTGTACTTGGTTCAACAGGCCGGTGTTATGGGCTAAGCTCGCACTTTGGGGTGTTGGTTGACGGAACGGTTGTACCATGTTGCCTAGACAAAGAGGCAGCCATTTCTTTGGGCCATGTCAGCGATCAGCCAATTCTTAACATACTTGGGTCGAACCGAGCCCAAGAGATGATCAAGGGCTTTAAGAACCGGCAACTGATCGAGAGTTTATGTCAACGTTGCCAATATATAGAACGGTTCGACTACTCCTTATAAGGTTTCTATCGACAACGGCCCTAGCTTTCCTGTGGCAAGTACTCATCGACCGACAAATAACGTTCACCAGTATCGTAGTTAAACCCTAGAATCGTTGCGTTTTTTTGATCCGATGACTCTAAGTATTTAGCAATGGCGGCTAAGGTTGCCCCAGATGATAATCCGACTAAAATACCTTCTTCAGAGGCCGAACGCCGACCCATTTCTCGAGCTTCATCGGCGTCTACTGCAATCACGTCATCCAACAATTCCTTACGTAAATTCAACGGAATAAAACCCGCACCAATACCTTGAATAGGGTGGGGAGCTGGGTCTCCCCCACTGATCACTGGCGATAAGGCCGGTTCTACTGCGATGACCTTCATCGCTGGCCAAACCTCTTTTAAAGCTTGGGCGCACCCACTTATGTGACCACCTGTACCGACTCCAGTAATCAGCACATCGACGCCCTCGGGGAAATCCGCCACAATTTCTTTAGCCGTCGTTTCAAGGTGAGCAGTAATGTTAGCGGGGTTTTCAAATTGCTGCGGCATCCACGAATTCGGCGTGGCATCGACCAACTCTTGAGCCTTTGCGATGGCGCCGCCCATACCTTTCGCTTTAGGTGTCAACTCCAAGGACGCACCATATGCCAACATCAAGCGGCGACGCTCAACCGACATACTGTCGGGCATCACCAAGATCAATTGATAGCCTTTGATTGCTGCGACCATCGCTAGACCCACACCGGTATTACCCGAAGTTGGTTCAATAATCGTAGCGCCTGGCGTTAGCACGCCGGACTTTTCAGCATCTTCAATCATTGCCAGCGCGATACGGTCTTTAATCGACCCCCCAGGATTGCTTTTTTCAGATTTGATCCAGACGTTGGCGTCGCCACCAAATAACTTGTTAACGCGGACGTGAGGGGTGTTACCAATAGTTTCTAGGATATTATTTGCTTTCATGTTTTTACCTATAGGCCTCCAACTAGCTTATGTAAGTCTGGATCATTATGTTTTAGAGTTATGTTTAAGTATAGCTCACTGGATTTGAACCGCAATTTGACGAAGCTCTGCTTGCAAAGCATCACCACGCAGTGCAGTTTTATCCGGTTCCAGCAAGGCTTTAATTCGCCGAGACAGAATATCGATTGTGTTGTTGAATAAGGCCCGTTGCTCGCATTCATCCCCGACATTCTTTGATGGGTCAGCCAAACCCCATAAGACTTGCACTGAATTATCAAACCAAACAGGACAAGCTTCGTTCGCTGCACTATCACATAAAGTCAAAATCCCGTCGGGGTTGAAGCCTTCGAACTCGCTCCACGATTGGCTTTGCAAGCCATCGATGGCTACTTGATGTTCAGCAAGGTACTTTAACGATAGAGGATGAACCGCTCCTTGTGGTGAACTTCCTGCACTCGCTGCAACTATCTTACCGTCGCCGATATGATTGGTAATGGCTTCAGCTAAAATACTGCGGCAACGATTATGAGTGCAGATAAACAATAATTTCATAGGCTAATACTGAGTCGGTAACACGGTGATTCTGGAGTTGAGAGTCATTTATTCTTTAACCAGCCGATGTCGACTGCTTCGGGTTGTCCAACGCTAAGAAAGTGCATCGCGGTCGAGGCCAAATTTGCTCAACGGCTTGGCATCCCGACATAATACGCTAGGGTGATTGCCATCGTCTATCCTAGAGTTCGTTGTCAACATTGTCTATAATGCTGACACAAATCATCAGACGCATACAGTTGCCTAATCATGCTAAGAGCAGTCCAAATCATTTTTGCGTTTTCACTCTTAGTATTACTGACGTCATGTGACTTACCAAATAACCAAGAAGAAGCAGAAAGTCTCGCCAATCAGGAAAATGGCGAGGATCAAGCGGCGGCTAACTCACTCAAAAACATGTCTCACCTACTTTTGGGCACCGGCAGCGTTCAAGGAGTCTATTTTCCAATTGGCGGTGTCATATGCCGCTTACTCAATCGCCACAAAAACCTACACAAAATTCGCTGCTCTCTCGAAAGCACTGGAGGCTCGATTTACAATTTGAAAGAGATCAGTCAGGGAAATTTTGACCTGGTATTTGCACAATCGGATTGGCAGTTTCACGCATACCACGGTACCAGCACATTCAAAAAGCAAGGTGCTAACAATAGCTTACGCGCGGTATTCGCACTTGAAGCCGACCCCCTTGCATTGATCGTTCGCGCTGAGAGCGAGGTAAAGATTTTCGACGACCTTGCCAACCGACGCGTTAGTTTTGGCTACACCCGCTCTTTGCAGCATCGAATAATCGATGATTTCTTAGAAGTTAAAGGCTGGTCGAACGACAACTTTACCGAAGTTCGACCAATGAGTGACATAAAGCAAGTGACACAATTGTGTAATGATCAAATAGAGGCCATTACCTTGCTTTCCAGCAGTCTTAACGATAATTTGCGCGATATTGGTGAAGACTGCCAAATACGCCTAGTTCCCATAATCGGACCCGAAGTATCAGAAGTCATTAAGTCCAAACCCTATTACCGAACAGGTAGCATATTGAAAGGAATGTACGCCGGGGACGAAGATGTGAAGTCGTTTGGCTTAGGCGCAACGTTCGTTGCGACTGAGTCGACATCGCCAAAAGCCATTTACCACGTTGTCAAAGAGATTGTTGAAAACTTCCGAGACTTTAAGTCGCTGCACCCGTCCTTAGAAGGTTTAAGCAAAAAAGAACTATCTCATGCAGGCATATCTATACCGCTTCATCCTGGCGCTATTCGATATTATAAAGAGGCCAGGCTCTTACATAAGAACTAATGATGAACGCCAACAAAGCACTTCAAAAGCTGATCGATGGTAATCAGCGCTATATCGAAAGTTTCGCCGACCAAGCAGAACTGGCTGTTTCTTTGCAACATCTCAACAGTGCTGAGGGTCAAAGCCCGTTTGCGATTGTTTTGGGTTGTTCAGATTCTCGCGTCCCCGCGGAACTTGTTTTTAATTGTGGCTTAGGCGATTTGTTTGTGATCCGAGTTGCCGGCAACATCGTCGCGCCATCTCAAATCGGCAGCGTCGAATTCGCTTGCCAACACTTTGGGACGCCGTTAGTCGTGGTACTTGGTCATTCACATTGCGGTGCAATCAACGCGACGATTGATGCCTTAATAGTGGAGCCTGATGATTTATCTCCCAACGTAGCGTCGATTGTAGACCGCGTGACGCCAGCGGTTCTACCGATCGTACATGGTGGTCAATACCAAGATAAAGATGACTTAATCCAACAATCCGTGAAAGCCAATGTGCAACAGTCGGTGAACGGTCTACAAATACGCTCTCGGATTCTACAAGAAATGGTAGCTAACGGCGAAATCAGAATAGTGGGCGCTGAGTATTCCATTGAAACTGGGGTTGTGGATTTTTACCTTGATGACTAAACATGGTAACACACAACGAGTAGTAATTTAATAGCATTTACTTACTCATGGCAATTATTCTATAAAGAAGAGAGGAGTATCGCATGGTTAAAAACCCCTTTAGTAACCTTTTTGGGCATTCGCCAATTAGACCAATACAAGAGCACATAGGCCTCGCACACCAATGCGCCGAGCAACTCCCGTTATTCATCGATGCCACGCTTTCCAATGATTGGCAACAAGCGAACACGGTTTACAATCAAATTTCAGACCTTGAGCACGCCGCGGATGACGCAAAAACAAATCTGCGTGCAAGCCTGCCGAGCAGTTTAATGATGCCAGTGGATCGTGGCGATCTATTAGTAATGATCACTCAACAAGATGAAATAGCTAACTCTACTAAGGACATTGCGGGCATAATTCTCGGTCGCCTGATACAAATACCGGCCGAGATCGCCGACTTAATGAAAGAGTTTGTCGACAAAGCGGTCGAAACGTCTGCCCAAGCACTTAAAGCGGTGAATGAGATGGACGAACTATTAGAAATGGGCTTTAAAGGCCGAGTGCTCAACGTAGTAGAAGAACTCATTGAGGAGCTTAATCGGCTCGAGCATCACAATGATGAGTTGCAAATTGAGGTTCGGGCGGCCTTATTTAAAATCGAAGATAATCTACCACCAGTTAACGTAATTTTCCTTTACAACGTTATTGACTGGATTGGTAAACTCGCTGACGCGGCACAAAGTGCCGGCGGAAAGTTACAACTATTAATTGCTCGCTAAAATCAATTCAACAATTAATTCATTTCTTGCAAACCGAACCATATTTTATGCTCGGTTTATTAACAAACGCTTACATTGGGTTATAGAACATCATGGAAATTATTGCTGAACACGGGCATATACTGCTCATTCTTGGCTGCATTTTTGCCTTCTTTATGGCGTGGGGTATCGGTGCAAATGATGTTGCCAATGCCATGGGAACATCCGTTGGTTCAGGCGCGCTTACCGTTAAGCAAGCAATTATGATCGCTATCATTTTCGAATTTGCTGGAGCGTATTTGGCTGGCGGCGAAGTCACGTCGACTATCCGCAAAGGCATCCTAGATCCCGAACTGATCAGCAATGACCCTCAACTCTTGGTATTTGGAATGATGGCTGCATTATTAGCCGCAGGTTGTTGGTTATTAATCGCCAGCATGAAGGGCTGGCCTGTTTCAACCACACATTCAATAGTTGGTGCCTTAGTTGGTTTTGCGGCGGTAGGCATCTCCGTGGACGCGGTGAACTGGAGTAAAGTCGGCACCATTGTCGCGAGCTGGGTGGTATCACCCTTGCTTGCGGGGACAATTTCATATGCCCTGTTCATGAGTGTTCAGAAACTCATTTTAGACACCGATAACCCATTCAAGAACGCCAAAAAGTACGTACCCATGTATATGTTCTTTGTGGGAATGATGATTTCGATGGTAACCATTCTCAAAGGCTTGAAGAATACCGGCCTAGATTTTGATTTTGGCTTTGGCAGTAAATTTTTGAATGCCATGCCGCTGGCTGTAGTCGCTGGTATTTTAGTCGCCATCGTTGGTGGTATTATGCTGTCTCGTGTTAAGGAAACGCAAATCAATGACAACGGCAACCGATTTGCAAATGTTGAGAATCTCTTCGCTATCTTGATGATTTTCACGGCCGCGGCAATGGCCTTTGCCCATGGCTCAAACGACGTTGCGAATGCCGTAGGCCCTCTTGCTGCCATCGCTAGTGTGATTGAATCCGGTGGCGAAGTTGCCAAAAAATCGATGTTGCCCCCTTGGATATTAGTTCTAGGCGGCGCAGGCATCGTTGTTGGTCTCGCCACTTATGGATTTAAGGTTATGGCGACCATTGGCAAAAAGATAACCGAACTGACACCTAGCCGTGGTTTTGCTGCGGAATTGGGGGCAGCGTGCTGCGGCTAAAGAGCGCAGCGTTAACTCCGC
>CAYQVT010000078.1:0-14654 GCA_964420885.1 uncultured Gammaproteobacteria bacterium | reverse complement strand
TGTCTAAAATAAATAAATAATTCGGATAAGTAAATAGTTTATTTGCTGATCACTAAAAATGAGACGCCCTAAAATAAGAATTGGCTCATTTGGAAAATCAATTTTCGTTTGTTCCAATAGAGAGTCGAATTGTTTCGTTTTGCCATAATAATTCAAGTACGTAAGAAATGAGTTTCTTGCTCTTACTGATTTAGGGTGAAACGATACGTTTGTTTGTTGCCATTGATGTTCATTTGCCCAAAACCCTACTCTCAGTGATAACAGTGTTGAAAGTATAGCGATTACAATGGCGCTAAAAAAGACTTTTAACCCAAGCGAGATATTTGCTTTCGCCAAGAGAGAAGTAATAGCTATGAAAATTCCCACAGAGGGTAGATAATTTCGATGTTCAAACGCCATTTCAAGCGGAATGATCGTCGATTCTAAGAGGTGGCCGATATAAAAAAACAGGATACCGTAAGCATAAAGTTTACCCTTATACGTGCCCCACAGCCCATATATAACGAGTGTGATATGCATGATAAGTATTGCTAAGAGCTGGTAGGAAAGGCGTGAAAAATTCTGAATGTCATCAAAATGAAGCCCCATTTTCGACAACTGCGGTAAGAGTAATTGTTTCAAATATAAACCAACAAAGTATATTTGAGTCAAGAGCCTATCTTGTAACGTAAAATCTCTAGCTGAGTAGTCTAGTATTTTGGGGCCGATATTAATAAAAACTATAATGCCTGCTACCAATGGTAAATAACAAAATATAGTTAAAAATATATTGTCTTTATTACCGCGACCAAACATCTTATTGCGACTAATTAGTGCCTCAGTTAAGAGTACAAACAGAAATATCAAAACCGTATTTTCTTTGCTCAATAAACCTAGCATTACCATAAATGGGAAAATGATAAAAAGGAGAACAGATTTAGACTTACCGACAGATACTCGGCCATAAGTATATGCACATAGTGCGGCAATGGTGAATAGTGTTGAAAACTGGGCAATTCGTTGCACGGAGTAAAGTACTGTACTCACGTGTAAAGGGTGTAGCAGCCAGATTACGGTCGCTAGTAAAGGGAATAAATAGCCTTGTACTTGATCATTTAGCTTGCCTATTTCACCTAATTTTTTTGTGAAAAGAAAAATCAAACCACCGACCAATAGGTGGATAATAGTATTGTCTAGCTTGAATCCCCAGCTACTTTCTCCATGGATTTGAATTGTGGCGATAAAAGATGTAACGCTTAGAGATCTGATCCATGGATGTAGTCCTGAAGTATGGGATTCTATGGCTCGTTGAATATCGATTAAGGAAAGGCGATATTTTAAAAGAGGATTAATATTGTGAATATCATCTAAAACAAAAGGGCCTCCAAACCCTTTCGAGTAAATGGTAAATGCCAAGGCAGAGAAAGCTAGAGGCAAAAGATATTTGAAGGAAGTTAGTTTATAAATAGACAAAATATTTACTCGGATAAATAAATTAGAAACTTGCTAGTTCAAAGTTTTCGGTGTATGGCACCCAAAGGTCATCGATGATGTTACTTTTTCGGGATGTTTTATTGCTCGATTGCTTATCTCTTTCACTATCATCAGCAACCGCCTAACTCAGGTACAAATCAAGCGCCTTTTATGGGTAATGCACTTAATGCTGATATCGGTTAGTGCACTGGTAGATGCTACATTCCTAGAGATCAATCTTCGATTTGCAGAGGCTACGATATTTGGCTTAGATTCTGGTGCGCGAGTAGCACAGTTAGAATACGCACTTAGTGCGAGAGTCGCTAATAATACCGAAGATCGCAATGTCAGTCATTCGCTCTATCAGCGTGAAACCATTCGTGTTTAAACTCTGTTTTTGAATAATTTCATTTTGGTTTCTAACTTAGAAAACTAAATAGAATATCTATTTCATTGGCTCGAATGAAAATTAAGACAACCAGAAAGAATTCTATTGTATCGCAAATCTTTTTAAAGTTGTGCCCACGAAGTGAGTACACATCTTTTAAATGTTATAAATTTGATTACAAAAAGCAGTCATATCGCATCAATCTTAAGAAAATAAAAATTCTAGTTTTGAGTAGAGTCTTTTTGTTTGTCTTAAATAGCTTAAGGTTGAGAGGTTTTTCACATGAGTATTATGGTTTTCATCCTCACATTGTGGTGTGGGTTCTTGGTAACTATATTCAAATGGCTTGAGAATTAAGTGGGGTGTTATTTTCAGGCCCGTGAAGAAACGGTCGAAGACTAAATCAGTCTTGAATAAAATATTTTTGACAATGGTTTGTCGATACTAATTGAATGAGCACCATTAAAGACACCGCAAAAATATCTCACTATTGCTCCTGAATGACGAGCGGTGGTTTCGTGATAGCATGCGGTTCTCTTTTTACCTTTAAAAAACAAGACAAAGTCGAACTCACTAGATTATCGATATTAACAATTTGACGCGAAATTTTAGATGTCTGAGTACCTAACGCTCCCTCAGATATGTTTTTGGGACCTTAAAGATAGCGAATGTAGCCGCAAACGATATTTTTTCATCTGCCATTTGAACGGCAAGCTCCACATCAGACGTAAGTGATTGAGCAAAAAGATTACGTAATTTGAAGCCTCCGACAACTTGGGTTTGCTAATTAATAAGCCGACTAAAATGTATTGTTAACCTCAGGAGGTATATGCTGAGCATTAAAGCGTATGAAAATTAAACGAATTTTGGAAGCAGATAAAATACAAGTGTAATATTGATGCTAAATATCGCTCTATCTAAATCATTGTTCTAATTTGAGAGATTCTTATTGCTAAATATCCAAAACCGTTTCTTAACAAAAGAGTTAACCTAAGAGGGTTGAACAACGCGCTAGCTGAATGGGTTTTATAAAAAAAAGCAAACCCTTCGTAAACTAAAAAGGGTTTGCCATTAATATTTTGGCCTAATACATGGAAAGGTTGAGATATCTACGAAACGCGACGCTTGCCTACGTTTGTTGCCCATGTATCTAGCTAATTGAGTAGTCCTTAAAACTTATAAGGACTACAGATGGACATCTTCGAATACTTTATTCTAATTTTAGCCACGACATGATGCCGGGACAAATTGTGTTCCGACTGCGGCGTTACAGCTCCAATTTACAATCTGAGTCGTACCGTTTAACGTAGGGGTTAGGGTAATGGTAACAGGCGCTCCGATTTCCGTTGCATTGCCAACTACTGTAACAACCGCAGCTGCGCTGATTGCTATAGATCGCATTTTCTCTGTGACTCGAGCAGTGTCGATGCCTGCTTCCGTTGCATTAACAGGTAAATCGCCTTGAGATGCGGCATATTCTGAAATAGCTGTTCGCGCTGCCGAAACACCCACAATTAACTCAGACGCGCGTGCACGAGTTGTATAGTCTGAATACGCAGGTAGTGCGATCGCCGCTAAGATGCCAATAATAGCAATAACGATCATCAATTCGATAAGAGTAAAACCTTTCGCATTTGCATGCATTTTTTGAATGTTTTTCATTTTTAACGTTTCCTAATTTTTTAGTTAAACAATTTGTCAGAATAAAAATCCGAGATTCAGATTGTGCGCATCGAACTTGCAGCGCTTCTTGATTAACGAACTCATATTTTATAGGGATGAACCAATTTCTCTAAGTCGACATTTAAGTCGTACTACTATTTATACCTGAATAATAGAAAGTTACCAGAAGTTTATTGATAACAAATCTGAAAAATAAGATCTGTATAAGTCTTTGAATTAAAAAGATTTTGTTTTGTTGAAAAAAATCAATCTTATATGACAATTATTGTCAGTGTATGTCATATTTGGTCAATTTGTAACGAAACGACCTAAACGTCATTCCTAGCAACTTTGCGGCCTCCGTTTTGTTGCCATTGGTTTCACTGAGTGCAGCGGCGAGCGCAGATTTTTCTTCTCGAACTAGATATTCATCGATCGATTCATTTCCGGGGACAAATGATGAAAGCTCTGCTTGGCGCAATCTTCTTGCGATATACGAAATACACCAAGCTATTATCATCAGTGTGACGCAGTAGAGCGCCAAAGTATCAAATCGAGATGCGATCTCCGCATTTTCTTTTAATGAACTATAAAGATGTTCATACAGTATGATAATCGTCGCTGCGGAAGCGAGCGCGATCGCCTGCGTTCTACTTAAGACAACGCTGCCAGTGGTTACAACAACAAAAAAAAGCAAAATAAAATTACTAGAGATGCTTCCAGTTGCGTGCATGAAAACACCCGCGAGAATGATATCTAAACCTAGCTGACCAACTAAAATATGACTCAGTTCGAAAATACGTTTGCTCGTTAGAATAGTGAAGCATACAGCAGAGACTAATAACACTATCGCGCTGACCATAAACAGCGTCGGGTGAATTAAATGACTCTTCTCATGAAAATCTTGGGAAATGTTTGGCAAAGCGCTGACTGCGACGAGGAACAATGCCAAAATGTAGCGTAGAATATTAAGAGTCAATACTGCGCGCCAACGGTCTTGTTCAAATGTGACGGTTTGTTTTTTCTTTCCGGAGGTGTTCTGTTTGTTTTTATCGCTCGCTAATAGCTCGGCGTCAGAGTCTAATTTTCGCGCAAGAGACGGGTTCGCAATAGCGATGAGTCCACTTGGATCTGTTTTTTTTTTCGGTCGAGCCATGCTGGCATGTTCCTTCAGATTTGTTACATCATTATTTAATAACGATATTTATGCGCAAATTTAGTGCAATTCAAATGACTGTTAAACGATTATAGCGTGTGTGCTATGCCCCATACTTGAACACAGTCTACACCGTTTTTTTTCAAAATTTTAGCGATTTCTTCGGCTGTGGTCCCTGTTGTGACCACATCGTCAATAATGGCAACGCTTTTAAAGGTAAAATTTTTATTGATCTTAAAGCTACCTTTTAGATTTTTTTTTCGGCCGACTAAACTTTGTTGAGCTTGTGGCGCGGTCTTCTTTGATTTGACCACGGCGCCGCTAAGCATTTGAATATTCATTGATTTACCCAAGTGTTTTGCTATTAAACTTGCTTGGTTATAGCCTCTTTCCCTAAGCCTGCTCCTATGCATCGGAACCGGTATAAGGACACTGGGCATCTCAATATTGTGTTGCAGTAGTTCTGCTTGCAGTAATGCAGCCGCTGATTTCGCTAATTCTGGGCGTTCTCGGTACTTTAGATCACAGATTAGTTCTTTAATCGTAGATTCGTACTTGAACGGGCAAAAACAGCGGTCAAACGACGGTGTTTTGATGAGGCAATGCCCGCAGAAATCGGTATTGGCAGAGTAATTCTGTCCGCACCGTTTACAGCAATGATGCTGAAACGGAAGTAAAGGGTAGCAGCGCTCACAGACAACATGACGTTCGTTAATTGTCGAATCGCATTGCAAACAGCGTTTGGGGATCAACCAATTAAGTGCTTGGCGAGATATGTTGTAAAGTGTAAAATCCATTTCAGTTTACAAGTCGGTTGTTGCATCGACTCTTTATTGTGCCGACTAATGTTGTATCCATTACTGTTGTCTCGATTGTTCGCGAAACAATTTAAATCAGCGTCTGTTTTTGGTGCAAATTAATTGTAAGTCTTAGCCCAACCTTCGCCAATGAATAATGGCGCTCTATCAAAAGCGCGCCAGTTGGTAACAGTCGGTCACTCTTCCTTAAATATCATCAATCAAACGCGATTTCATCTTATGTCAAGTCATCAAGTAACTCAAGCAACCAACCTTGAACCCATGCACGATAACAGTCTTGAACCAATGGTCAATGAAGGTCTTGAGCCAATGATCAATGACAGTCTTGAACCAATACTCGATGACGGTAGCTTAAAGGAACAGTCTCTCTCTGTTGAAAAAGTCAAAATTCGCTGGCGCCTACAGCAAGTCGAAGCATTGTTTGGTTTGCCTTTTAATGATCTATTGTTTCGCGCACAACAGGTTCATCGAGACCACTTCAATGCAAACGAATTACAGTTAAGTAGCTTATTGAGTATAAAAACGGGCGCTTGCCCTGAGGACTGTAAATATTGTCCTCAAAGCGCTCGCTACGACACGGGCTTAGAGGTTGAACGTTTGATGCGTGTAAATGCAATTGTAGACGCGGCAAAGCAAGCAAAGGAAAATGGTGCCAGCCGCTTTTGTATGGGGGCCGCCTGGAGAAGCCCAAAAGACAAAGATTTAGGCGTTGTGGAAGAAGCCGTGCGGCAGGTAAGCGCATTAGGACTAGAAACCTGTGCCACATTGGGGATGCTTAGTGCCGACCAGGCCGCTAGTTTGCAAAAAGCCGGCTTGGATTATTACAACCACAATTTAGACACATCAGAGCAATACTATAAGGAAATTATCACCACACGTACTTACCAAGATCGTTTGGATACCTTAGAGCATGTTCGAAATTCTGGTATGAATGTGTGCAGCGGAGGCATCGTAGGAATGGGTGAAACACGAGCTGATCGAGCGGGTCTAATTACGAATTTGGCGAACTTGCCAACACCACCGCAGAGTGTGCCAATCAATAACTTGATCCAAGTATCGGGTACACCAGTGGACGACGTAGAGCCGATTGATGAATTCGAGTTCATTCGAACCATTGCCGTAGCGCGAATTACCATGCCGACTTCATACGTACGCTTGTCGGCAGGCCGTGAAGCCATGAACGATCAAATGCAAGCGCTTTGCTTTATGGCGGGCGCTAACTCAGTGTTTTACGGTGAAGAGTTGCTGACCACCAGTAATGCCTCAGTTGAGCACGATCGCGCATTGATGGGCAAATTGGGGATCACGCCACAAAAACTTTGATAGTCAAAACGACATCTCTAATGATGCCAAACGCCAGCTAATATATCTGTTTAATAGTCAGCTAATCGTCTAGCGGCTGCAATACACGTCACTGTATAATGATGATAATGCCGAACGTAGCCAAAATAATAGTATTAAAAGCGCACAAATAAGTTCCTTACGAGTAAAATCTCCAGTAGCTAAGTGTTGACTCTTTAGGTAAACTTTTCTTAACAATCAGAACCTTATTTGTTGAAGCTCGGAGGTCCCTGTGATACCTTTCGTGCGCCTCAACTTGGGCAATATCTGACATGTATTGATACGACCTAAGAAGCTTCACCATGATGAATTTCTTAGGCGCTTAGAGTGTTATTTGTTGGTGACAAAATCAAATTTTTAATACTTCGATTTTGTATCTATTAAGTTGTTGAAAATTAAAGATTTTTCTACGAATTAAAATTTTAATTGGAGTACCTCTAATTATGGTGTTATCTCAACACATTAAGTCTTTCGCTAAGATATCGGCGATTGGCACATTTCTTGTAACCGCTTTAATTAGTGGTTTGGCTCATGCGGAATACCGTTTGAACTTTCAGGATCCGGTAACCGAAGTCGCGCGCGATATTTTCGGTTTACATATGCTTATTTTCTGGATTTGCGTAGTTATCTTTGTGGGAGTGTTCGGCGTGATGTTCTACTCGATTTTTGCTCATCGTAAGAGCAAAAATTATGAGCCGTCACAATTTAGCCACAGCACTTCAGTTGAGATCGTGTGGACAATCGTACCTTTCATAATTTTGGTAGTGATGGCCGTCCCAGCAACCCAAGTGTTGATCAAAATGGAAGACACCACTAAGTCTGATTTAACCATTAAGATCACTGGCTACCAGTGGAAGTGGGGCTATGACTACTTAGGCTTGGATCAAGAAATTAGTTTTTACAGCACTTTATCCACTCCGCGCGAACAAATCGATCAATTCGACAAAGAGAATGCACAGCCTCTAGGCGAGAACTATTTACTAGAAACGGACAATGTTTTGGTTGTTCCGTCAGGTCGTAAAGTCCGAGCGTTGATTACCGCAAATGACGTGATCCATGCGTGGTGGATTCCTGCCTTTGGCACTAAGAAGGATGCAATACCAGGATACATTAACGAGCTTTGGTTTAACGTAGACGTTGGTAAAGAGGGTTTTTATCGGGGTCAGTGTGCGGAGCTTTGTGGGAAAGACCATGCGTTTATGCCAATCGTTGTACAAGTAGTCACCGGTGAAGAGTTTGATGCATGGGCGGCGGCTGGTGGCTCATTCGATTCAGCGTCACTCGCCGATAATTTTATTCAAGAAGAGACCTCAATTAGTCAACAAGCCGAAGATGCCGCGGATTCTGTCATTGATGCAATCGTACCGGCGGCACAAGCTGCAGAAGCTCCAGCTGAGGCCTTGTCTTCTAAAACATGGACGAAAGAAGACCTAATGTCTAAAGGTGAAGCGGTGTCGGCCTCTTGTTCGGCTTGTCATGGCGCAGACGGTAAAGGCATTCCCGGAGTATTTCCGCCTATTGCAGGCAGTGCTGTGGTTACAGGGCCTATTGATGAGCACTTAAAAATAGTCATGTTTGGTAAGCCGGGAACGGCGATGCAGGCATTTGCAGGCCAATTGAACGACGAGGAAATCGCCGCAGTTGTAACCTATCAACGTAATTCATTCGGTAACGCGACCGGCGATGTGGTATTGCCAGCTGACGTTAAAGCGAAACGTAACTAATTAGATCAGGAGATTATTCATGTCACACGCAGCGACTGCTCACGATCACGACGATCATCACGACCACAAACCTCCGTTCTTCCAACGTTGGTTTATGTCTACCAATCACAAAGATATTGGTACTTTATATCTGATCTTTTCACTGACAATGCTGTTTATTGGCGGTGCAATGGCCTTAGTCATCCGCGCTGAGCTATGGCAGCCTGGACTTCAATTTGTAGACCCCCACTTTTTCAATCAAATGACCACAGTGCATGCTCTGGTTATGGTTTTTGGTGCGGTGATGCCCGGTTTCGTTGGTTTCGCTAACTGGATGTTGCCACTCATGGTAGGTGCTCCGGATATGGCGCTGCCACGGATGAATAACTGGAGTTTCTGGATTCTTCCTTTTGCATTCACAATCCTATTAGGTAGTTTCTTCGTACCCGGCGGCGCCCCTGCGGCGGGTTGGACATTATACGCGCCACTGACAATTCAAGGTGGTATGAGTGTTGACATGGGCATCGTGGCAATCCACATGATGGGTATCTCGTCAATCATGGGCGCGATCAATGTGATCGTAACTGTATTGAATATGCGAGCACCAGGAATGACATTGATGAAAATGCCAATGTTCGTATGGACATGGTTGATCACCGCATTCTTACTTATTGCGGTTATGCCTGTGTTTGCTGGCGCCGTAACTATGTTGTTGACTGATCGCCACTTTGACACCGCGTTTTTCAACCCGGCTGGCGGCGGTGACCCAGTATTGTATCAGCACATTTTCTGGTTCTTTGGCCACCCCGAAGTTTATATTATGATTTTGCCGGCGTTTGGCATTATCTCGCACATCATTCCGACGTTTGCACGCAAGCCGTTGTTTGGCTACAGCTCTATGGTGTTTGCTACTGCTGCTATTGCCTTTTTGTCCTTCATCGTTTGGGCACACCATATGTTTACGGTGGGTATGCCATTACAAGGCGAATTATTCTTCATGTATGCGACCATGCTGATATCAGTACCCACTGGGGTAAAGGTATTTAATTGGGTTACCACTATGTGGCGTGGGTCTATGACCTTTGAAACGCCAATGTTGTACGCAATCGGCGTGGTATTCTTGTTTACTTTAGGCGGTTTATCGGGTTTGATGCTCGCTATTACGCCAGCAGACTTTCAGTATCACGACACTTATTTCGTGGTTGCTCACTTTCACTACGTACTATTTTCTGGCGCAGTAATGGCGATGATGGGAGGCACCTTTTTCTGGTTGCCAAAGTGGACCGGCCACATGTACAACGAGAGCTTAGGTAAAATTCATTTCTGGTTAACTGCAATTTTCTTTAACATTACGTTCTTCCCACAGCATTTCTTAGGGCTTGCAGGGATGCCACGTCGTTATGCCGATTACCCAGTTCAATTTACTGAGTTTAATCAATGGTCGTCATTTGGCGCTTTTGGATTAGGTTTATCACAACTGTTATTCGTTTACATCATTGTCGCAACTGTTCGTGGTGGTAAAAAGGCCACGGCCGAAGTTTGGGATGATCCTGAAGGCCTAGAGTGGACTGTTCCATCTCCGGCACCGTTTCATACGTTTGACGAACCGCCGGTTGTTAAATAGGCCGTTTACATTTTAAAAATGTAAGGATTGATAAGCCAAATGAATGACGATCACAATGATAACGATAAGAAAATGAGCAACGCCAAGGTTGCATTACTCATTGCAGTAATTCCAGTGGCGTTATTTGTTGCCTCATTCTTTATCAAAATGGGTTAGTTTTGTTTGTAGGTCTTAAATGAATAATAATCTTGTAGGTAAATTAGTTGTTATTACCGTCATTATGTTTGGCTTTGGTTACGCATTGGTGCCATTGTATGAAGCGTTCTGTAAGATAACTGGCTTTGGCGGCAAGACCGATATTATCCAAGAGGCTGCTGCGAGTTCGGCTGAAGTTATTGACCGAGATATTGCTGTTACCTTTACCTCTCACACTAATTCCAATTTGCCTTGGAAATTTAAACCCGTGACGCGCGGTTTAGACGTCAAGGTCGGGGAAGTAAAAGAAGCTACCTTTTACGTAAAAAATTATTCGGATCGCCCGATTACTGGTATGGCCACATTCAATGTGACGCCACCCAGAGCGGGTTTTCATTTTAAAAAAACTGAATGTTTTTGCTTTTCAAAACAGGTGTTACAACCTGGCGAAGAGAAAGAAATGGCAGTTCGGTTCTTACTCGATTCTGAAATGCCAGAAGACGTGCATGAACTCACATTGTCCTACACATTTTTCGATAATGAAAAATACGCGGGTCAATAACTAAATACTAAAGACGGTTGATTAACGAGGAAACCAATATGTCTGCACATTCTAAAGACCATTATTTCGTTCCGGACGCGAGTGCATACCCTTTTCTATGCTCGATTGCTCTATTTTGCATTGCAATGGGAGGGGCGAGTTACCTAAACGGCTATGCCTACGCTCCGAAATTAATGAGCGCAGGCTTTCTTGGAATGGCGGTTTTGTTGTTTATCTGGTTCCGTAAGGTGATTATTGAGAGCCCAGATTACAATATGGACGTCGATAAATCGTTCCGTATGGGAATGTCTTGGTTTATTTTCTCTGAAGTGATGTTCTTTGCCGCATTTTTTGGGGCTCTTTACTACTTACGAGCCTTAGCTGTTCCATGGTTGGCAGAGACTGAATTGTTATGGCCCGGCTTTGAGGCAACATGGCCCTCAACTGGCCCGCAAGGTGCAGAATTGCTGGCGGGTGTTCACCCAGATTCATCGTCTATCGCCGAAGGGACTGAATACGCGCTAATCGATCCATGGCACTTACCTTTGTACAATACTTTGATCTTGTTGGCTTCAAGCGTAACGCTGACGATTGCGCATCATGCATTGCGCGCCAATAATCGTGTCCAATTAATAATCTGGCTAGCAATTACAGTAATCCTAGGTGCCATCTTCTTATTCCTTCAAGCCGAAGAGTACATTGAAGCATATACGCAACTAGGGCTGACTATGGGCACTGGTGTATACGGCTCAACCTTTTTCATGTTGACCGGATTTCACGGGTTCCATGTTTGTTTAGGCGCGTTTATCCTTCTTATTGTATTGATTCGTTGTATTAAAGGTCATTTCACAGCCGAGCGACATTTCGTGTTTGAAGCTGGCGCCTGGTACTGGCATTTTGTTGATACAGTATGGGTTGGTCTATTTATTTTCGTTTATATTCTTTAGACGAAGCTTATACCGCGAAATAAAATAAAAAAGGCGTCAAATAAGACGCCTTTTTTAATGTTCAAGTTTATTGATCAATCAAGCCGAATTTCCAAAGACTTCCTGTAATTTTTAAATCTAATTATTTTTTTGATCTATACGCTTTTGTTGAGACTCGTTAAATTTTTGCGGATGGACAGAATTACTTGGTTCAATCCAACCCAGTTTTACCGATAAGACAATAAACACAAACAGCACTACCCAAATACTAATACGCCAAGTTAAGGCTTTAACAACCTGATCGCCTTTGTCCTGTTCATCCGGAGATTTTAATAGGTGAAATAAACCAGTTCCTAGGCTGGCTACCATGGCGAGAAGTAGTACTACAATGACAATCGTGCTCATATTAAATGTTTGTGCCTATTAAAGAATTTACAGCGTCTGTGCTATTGTGCGCGCAGTTTACCCTATTTAAGTCAACGAGTTGCGAATGAGTACCGTACCAATAAAGCCGATACCCGTGTGGCGAACGCCACTGTTGTGCTTTATTGGCATTGTGGTGGTCCTCGGAATGTTCCGCCTAGGGTTTTGGCAGCTGAGTCGTGCCGAAGAAAAAAGGAATATCGTTGTACAACTTGAGTCACGCGTTGAGCAACCTTTTGTTTCATTACAGGCCATGACAAGCAAATTGAGCCTAGACGAATTACGGTTTCGAAACGTATCTCTTTCGGGCCGATATCTTGAAGGTAGTGATATCTTAATCGACAATCAAGTGGTAAATGGTCAGGTGGGTTATCAAGTCTTTACACCATTTATCGTAAACAATGTTGATCTAACGATTTTGATCGCTCGCGGTTGGGTCTCGGCGGGGAGTTCCCGAGAGGGATTGCCAATTATTTCAACTCCTACAGAGCAAATTTCGCTCGATGGGCGGCTGAATAACGCGCCGGCGAAACCGCCACTTTGGAACGATAAGTACGCTGTATCCAAGGGTAAGGTTTGGCAATACCTACCGATTTCAGACGTAGCAGACGTTTTACACAGGCAAGTATTTCCATTAGTGGTAGAATTAGCGCCCGATTCCGGCAACAGCAATTCCTTAGTAAGAAAATGGCCTGACATTAGTGACCAATCGGTGGCAAAACACCAGGGTTACGCTTTTCAATGGTTTGCAATGGCAACGGCGTTTTTTGTCGCGTGTTTGGTGCTTCTATTGAGGCGATCACGAAAAATAAAGAAGTAAATATTATGACAGATCAAAATCAACTCCAAGAAATCGATTCAGTGAGAAAAACTCAATTTTGGAATCGTGTGCAAATGATACTGGTGTTCATTGTATTCGCGGCCCCAGTCGCGGGCGCATTTTTTTACAAGCCTACAAGTTTTAATAACTACGGCGACCTATACCGCCCAGCTCGTCAGGTTTCGAATTTGCAAATGCTGGGTCAAAAAGGCGTGGTCGAACTTGATTCATTTCGACGCCAATGGATACTGTTGGTCAAAGCAAATGGTGAGTGTGGTAAAGCATGTGAAGATAATATTTTGAAAATTCGACAACTTCGATTTATGCAAAATAATAATATGACTCGTATACGTACGGTTTTCATACATACTGGCTTGAGTGACGCTATTGCCAATGATCTAGATGCCAAATACAGTCCGATTGAAACCTATCGGATAGAGAAAGCTGAATTTGAACGGTGGACCCAAATCTTAAAGTTGGATAGTGCACCGCCTGAAGCTGAGAAAGATCGATTTTACATTATTGATCCTGCTGGTAATTTAATGATGAGCTACCCAGCCACCGCTGACCCAGGCGCGATTCAGAAAGACATTAAACGCTTGTTGAAAACATCGCAGATTGGTTAGCCAAATCGCTGTATTTTAGCTGTTGATAATTCACTCATATTTGAAAACATCATGTCCAATTCTGACACCGTAAACAAATCATTAAGCGGGGCTATTCAGCAGTACTATGATTTGACCAAACCACGTGTGGTTATGCTTATCGTGTTTACCGCATTTGTTGGCATGTTGCTTGCAGTCCAAGGAATTCCTGATTTATTCAAGGTACTAATGGCTTCTCTCGGTATTGGTTTAGCCGCCTCATCCGGGGCAGCAATGAACCAGATCATAGATATGCGTGCCGACGCAATTATGGCTCGAACGCAGAATCGACCGCTGGCAACCGGTGGCTTGAATGTTTGGCAAGCGATCGTCTTCGCCGCTCTGTTGTGCTTTATGGGGATGCTAGTATTGGTACGCTGGGTTAACGAATTGACGGCTATCCTGACCTTTATATCGATGGTAGGTTATGGAATTATCTACACGGTGTTCCTTAAGCCAGCAAGTCCACAGAATATTGTTATTGGCGGTGCCGCCGGTGCCGCGCCTCCGCTTTTGGGTTGGGTTGCAATGACGGGTTCTATCACCGCTGAAGGTTGCCTCCTGTTTCTCATTATTTTTGCGTGGACACCACCTCACTTCTGGGCTCTCGCTTTATATCGGCGTGAAGAATACGCCGAGGCAGGTGTGCCTATGTTACCAGTGACGCACGGCGAAGAATTCACGCGCTTACAGATATTGTTGTATACCTACATTTTGGTAGCCGTGACTTTAATGCCGTTTAGTATTCATATGTTCGGCGGAATCTACTTGATTGGTGCGTTTTATCTAAATGCGCGTTTTATGTACTACGTTTTAAAGCTGTACAAAAATTACAGCGACGAGTTGTCTCGAACCACATTCTTTTATTCGATAAAGTACTTAATGTATTTATTTGCGGTGATGTTATTAGATCACTATCTCTGGGACCGTGTGGTACTTGCGATTACCTGACGGCCGGATATTTCTATCGGCGCGTATTCTAATCGGTAAATAATCGACGAGAAATTCGCCGAATCCATTG
>CAYQVT010000077.1:0-14667 GCA_964420885.1 uncultured Gammaproteobacteria bacterium | reverse complement strand
GAGAATTCGTTCGCCAGTAACCATCTAATTTAAGCAACTAAAAGAAACGAACAAGGCGCAAGTAACAAAGCCTTTATCAAACCCGTTCATCTTGACGGTCTTCAAGACCTGTTTCTCAAAAGGGCATAAAGGTCATTCACATTGAGGGTCAGTGGTTCGCTACCACAATCAGAGACCGAATATACGCGTGACCTTGTTTTTGCATTTTAGTGTTCGGTTTCCGTTGCTTAACTTGTGGAGTCCATATACAAGATGACGGCTAGGGGTAAGATCTCGTCATTTCGACCGAGCGAAACGAGTGGAGAAACCCCTAATATTACTCATAATTTTGAGATCGTTCGGCTTCGCTCACGATGACGGCTAGGGGTAAGATCCCGTCATTTCGACCGAGTGAAACGAGTAGAGAAACTTCTAATATTACTCATAATTTTGAGATCGTTCGGCTTCGCTCACGATGACGGCTAGGGGTAAGATCCTGTCATTTCGACCGAGTGAAACGAGTGGAGAAACCTCTAATATTACTCGTAATTTTGAGATCGTTCGGCTGCGCTCACGATGACGTCTCGAGGCAAAATCGAGCCTTTTGCCGATGTTAGTTTGAAATGGCAAATTTTCTTTTTAGCAATGATAATCTGCAAACACAGGAGTATGGTCTGAAGGGCGTTCAAGTTTTCGAGGCGCTTCGTCAATGCCGCTTTCGGTAGCTTTATCTAACATCGCTGAAGAGCTTAATACTAAATCAATGCGCAGGCCTGCATTTGCTCGATAGCCTGCGCCGCGATAATCCCACCATGAAAATTGGTCCCCGTTTTGATGAAAGTGTCGATAGGTATCGTACAAGCCCTCGCCCATAAGTTTTTGTAGCATCAATCGTTCAATATCGCTGCAATGGATGCTACCGGCCCATTTTTTCGGGTCGTGTACATCTAGATCACTCGGCGTGATGTTGAAATCGCCGACCAATACCGTATTCGGGTTTTGCTCAAGTGTATTGCGCATCGCGTGACGCAGTTTTTCGAACCAAGCTCGTTTGTAGACAAATTTATCAGAATCCAAAGCTTGTCCGTTGGGAACGTAAACGTTTACGATTCTCAGCGTTTCGCCGTTATCTAATGGGTAATCTGCGGCGATATAGCGACGCATCGGGTCTTCAAAATTGGGTAGATCGGTGACTACATTTTCTAAAGGCTTTTTACTAAGAATCGCCACACCGTTGTAGGTTTTTTGACCGGTAAAGCCGCTGTGATAACCCAATTCGGAAAATACCTCATGAGGGAATTCACTGTCTGGCATTTTCAATTCTTGCAGGCACAATAAATCGGGTTGATTTGTTTGCAGCCAGTCGCTTACGTGTTCCGCACGTACGCGCAGAGAGTTAACATTCCAAGAGGCAATCTTCATTAGAGTCAGTATTGATTAGATGAGAGTATGAGTGGATTATTTAATCTGGTCTTGTTTCAGTCTGTTGCCTGTTTTTACTTCAGCTGGGTCCTCTATCTCAAAGCCCGCTGACCGCAGTTCCGCTAAAAGGTTTTCTTCATTGCCACCTTGGAGAATATCTTCGCCAATAAAAATGGTAGGGGCAATGATGCTACTGGCCTTTTCTAGAATTCTATTTTGTGCGCCACGGTCATCTTCCAGTGGAAGTTCAATATGAGGTACTTTATTTTGTTTTAGTACCGTCACCAATCGCAAGCAGAGTTCGCATTCGGCTACTGTGTAAACGACGATTTCTGGCAGCACATCTTCGTCGACTGGATCGGCATTTGAAGCGACTTCTTTTTCACTCAATAGTGTGCCATTGGTCGGCGGTGGTTGGTCCTGATAAGAGATGTTGCCATTCGCATCAACCCATTTATACAACTTAGCTGCATAAGAGTTAGACGAGAAAATCGCGATGAGTGACACAACAAGTATTTTCAAAATTGTATGTTTCATTCAATATCAATAACTTATTTCGGAAAAAAAAGCCAGTGCGACAATTCTATTCCGGTAGGAGACTTTCACCTTCGATCAGTTGTTCGAAGCGTTCGCGCTGTCGTATAACATGCGCCTGTTCACCGTCGATCATAATTTCTGGGGGGCGTTTTCTGGAGTTGTAATTATTGGCCATTGAAAAACTATAGGCTCCAGCAGAAAACACCGCTAATAAGTCTCCAGCCTGCACAGCAAGCGAGCGATCATAGCCTAGCACACAGGCTGACTCGCAAACTGGTCCGACGACATCGAATATTTTACTTTCAACAGGCGACGTTTCTTTTACCGGTTTAATGGCGTGGAAGGCCTGATACAAAACTGGCCTTAATAGATCATTCATCCCAGCGTCTACGATGGCGAAGTTCTTGCTTGCGTTATGCTTTAAAAATTCGACCTGCGTTAGCATTACTCCGGAGTTGCCGGCGATGTAACGTCCAGGCTCAATTGCTATTGGCAAGTTGATCCCATGTGCCTTAATGCCTTGTATTAAGCTTTGGACATAGCTTTGTGCACTGGGCGGCGTTTCGCCTTGGTAATCTATGCCAAGGCCACCGCCTAAATCCAGTTGTTTAATTTCGATACCGTTTTCGGCTAAACGTTTGACCATATTTAATACAATCTCTAGCGCATCGGTAAATGGACTGGTTTTGGTGATTTGTGAACCGATGTGGCAGGCGATTCCGTGAATTTCGATATTTGGTAGCTGAGCCGCGCGCAAATAAGCATCAAAGGCGGCATCCATTGTTACGCCAAATTTTGCGTTGTCTAAACCAGTGGATATATACGGGTGTGTTTCGGGGTCCACATCGGGGTTTACTCTAAACGCAATCGACGCGGTCATGTTTAACGACTGCGCAACTTCTTGAACGCGTTCGAGTTCAGCAACCGATTCAATATTAATGCTTCGCACCTTGTTTTGCATGGCGAAAGCCAGTTCATCGTTAGATTTAGCGACTCCTGAAAAAACCACTTTCTGAGGGTCGCCACCGGCTTTCAGCACTCGTTGTAGTTCGCCTTGTGAGACGATGTCAAATCCTGACCCTAAACGAGCGAGAATATTGAGTACGGCAATATTGCTATTGGCTTTAACCGCGTAACAGATGGTGTGAGGATGATCGCCAAACGCTGCATCTAAGGATTGCCATTGTGATTCGATCGCAGCTCTGGAGTAAACATAACAGGGCGTGCCGTTATCAGCCGCAATGGCAGACAGCGAAGTTTGCTCGGCGTACAATTCGCCATCACGATATTCGATAAAGGACATAAAATAAGTGTGAGTTTCCCCACTAAAGCTACGGTTAGTGAATCAACGACGTTAGCCCGTGAGCCTCAAGTCGTCGAGTGTGTTTCCTTGGTTTTATTCTGTTTCGGTGGTGGCGGCGTCTTCGCTTGCTTCCTGCGAAGCGGCTTCATCGGGAGTCTCCAACGGAATTTGATCAATGGAGTTTTCCAATGGTGCTTGAGTTTGATCAACCGGCACTTGCTCTAGAACTAACGGGCCTTTTTGGCCACAGCCGCTCAATGCAGCAATGGAAAAGATGACAAAGCTGGCGCGAAGCAGTGTTGTTACAGTTATTTTCATGGTGCCCTCGAATTTTATTTACGTTTCTAATTGATGTTTACTATCTGTTTAACCGGTCTTTAGCAGCTGCCAATGCTTCACGAACTCGAGCCGGCGCGGTGCCCCCAAAGTGTGAACGTGCATTAACCGAACCTTCAAGTGTTAGCACATCATAAACGTCTTCTTGAATCATCGCACCAAAGGATTGCAATTCCTCAAGGCTTAGATCGGATAATGGCTTACCTTGCTCTATGGCATAGTGCACGGTACTGCCGACAATTTCGTGGGCATCTCGAAATGGCACCTCTAGACGAACCAAGTATTCGGCGAGATCGGTTGCTGTCGCATAGCCTCCTAGCGCAGCTTGATACATAGTGTCTCGATTGAATCTAATGCTTGGAATCATAACGGCAAACACTTGCAATGATCTGGCGACTGTATCGATGGTGTCAAAAATGGGTTCTTTGTCTTCTTGATTATCTCGGTTATAAGCTAATGGTTGTGACTTCATTAGAACTAATAAAGCTTGCAGGTTTCCAATGACTCTGCCGCTCTTACCCCTGATAATCTCAGCAATATCGGGGTTTTTCTTTTGCGGCATAATGCTCGAACCAGTACAAAATGCGTCACCGATATCGATAAATTTATAGCTTTCAGACGCCCAGAGAATGATTTCTTCGCACATGCGGGAAAGGTGCATCATGACCAAACTGGCTGCTGACGCGTACTCGATCAAAAAATCTCGATCAGAGACAGAATCGAGTGAATTACGACTAGGGCGTTCAAATTCAAGCAGCTCGCAAGTCATATTACGATCTAGTGGAAAGCTTGTGCCAGCCAACGCTGCCGATCCTAAGGGCATGACATTGATGCGCTTACGGCAATCCTGAAAGCGCTCTACGTCTCGCTCGAGCATTTCGTTCCATGCCAGCAAGTGGTGAGCTAGACTGATCGGCTGGGCTACTTGTAAATGTGTAAACCCTGGTAGGATCGTGTCGACTTCTTCGCTCGCGCTGGTCAGTAAATTTGTTTGAAGAGTTTTTATCAGAGCGATCACATCATCGCTTGCTTGACGCATATACAGACGAATATCGGTCGCCACTTGATCATTTCGTGATCGTCCTGTGTGCAATTTTTTACCCGCTTCACCGATGTTCTCGGTTAGTCGCGCTTCAATATTCATATGGACGTCTTCAAGTTGGGTCGACCACTCGAAGTCGCCCTCGTCGATTTGCTTACCGATAGCGATTAACCCGCGTTCGATACGAGCTGCCTCGTCGCCGGAGATTACCCCTATCTTTGCAAGCATTTTACTATGTGCAATAGAACCCTGAATATCCTGTTTGTACAATCTCGAGTCGAAGCTGATTGATTCGGTAAACGCTTCCACAAGTTCATTGGTTGGCTCGGTGAATCGGCCACCCCAAGGTTTGGCACTGATTGAACTGGATTTCGTTGGAGTTTTGCTACTTGCCATTTGTTTGTATTAGGTGGGCATAAAGTCGGTCGGCAATTATAGCGTGAGGCCGCTTATTAGTGCGAGCGAATGATGGACATAAGCATACAGATTGTCGAAAAATTATCCGGGAATTAAGTGCTTATGTTACAGTTCGCAGCCTAAACAAAGATGACATTTGTATTCTATGAAATCCATTCGCATCGCAACCCGCAATAGTCCATTGGCGCTATGGCAAGCGAACTACGTAAAACAACAATTGCAAAACATTCACCATGATCTACTGGTGGAAATCGTGTCGATGACAACGCGCGGTGATCAATTACTCGATCGAAGTTTGGTCGCTGCCGGCGGAAAGGGCTTGTTTTTGAAGGAGCTAGAAGTGTCTCTGCTTAATAACGAGACCGATATTGCCGTTCATTCGATGAAAGACGTTCCCGTGGATCTTCCACGCGGGTTGGAAATACCGGTCGTATGTGAGCGTGAAGACCCTAGAGATGCATTTGTTTCGGCTCACTATCAGAATTTGTATGCACTACCATCCGGCGCCAAGGTGGGGACCTCTAGCCTGCGCAGAGTTGCCCAGTTAAAGCATGCATTTCCAGAACTTGAGTTTATTGAACTCCGTGGTAATGTGAATACACGTTTGAGCAAACTCGATAAAGGCGACTACGATGCCATTATTCTCGCCGCCGCTGGGTTAATTCGCCTCGACAAGAGAGATCGTATCAAACAATATATTACCCCAGAGCTTTGTTTGCCTGCTGTTGGGCAAGGCATAGTCGGCATTGAATGTCGCAGCGACGACGATCTAACCAAATCTCTCTTAGAGCCTATGCACAGCATGGAAAGTGCCGTGATTTTAGCCGCCGAACGCGCTATGAACGCTGGCTTGGAAGGCGGTTGCCAAGTCCCAATCGCGGGTTACGCGCAAATAGAAAAAGGCAAAATTCGAATGCGGGGTCTGGTTGGCGACCCAGATGGCAGTGTGGTTTTACGCGCGGAAGCGTCTAGTACCAAAGCCAATAGCGAGAGCGCCGAGGAATTGGGAGAAAGCATAGCCAATGACTTACTAGCGCAAGGTGCGGGAAGCATTCTAGCTGATGTCTATCGACAGCCAATGCAACTCAAGGCATTGAGTAAGCCAATGGTGTTGCTCACCCGCCAATATCAGTATTTAGGCAATACTGCTGCGATATTGCAGCGGCTTGATTTCCAGCCTACGCACGTTCCAACCATAAATATTGAGCCTAATTATCAATCTGGTTTACTTGAGCTATTTGGGAATTTGCAAGATTACACTGACTTACTTTTTGTTTCACGAAATGCGGTTGACATAGGAATGTCCATGATCGAACAGCAAGGCGGTATCCCTAACGGTATTAATGTTATGGCGGTCGGCGGTGAAACCGCGAAACAGTTATATCAATATGACATCGACGCTATGTTCCCCAGTCAAGGCAGTGGCGCCGAAGCCTTATTGAAGGTTAAACAGTTAAAAACAATGAGCGGACGAAAGGTTCTAGTGATTCGTGGAGAACATGGCCTATCTTGGCCGATGGAAGAAATGAGAAGCCGTGGCGCGATTGTGGACGAGGCGAATTGTTATTTGCAAACGATTCCAGAAAAGAGTTCCGGTCTATTGCACGATGCGCTCGAGAAAAATGGGCGTTTAGAAGGCGTGTTCGTACACAGCACTGAGTCTTTGCATAACCTGATGACAATTGCCGGTCATCAAACTGAGAAGGTGTCACAAGCGACACTCGTTGCCGGAAGTCAGCGTATTGCCGACACCGCAAAAGAACTCAATTGGAAAGGCGAAATTCGCATTGCCGAGTCGCCCACCAATAAACATATGATGATTGCTTTTTCCGGTTAGAATGCCGATGCTGTAGCGTTTATTCTCTAGCGGCGCAAAAATATTTACGCTTTTTTACATCCGAGAGAGGCTCTCGATGTTTCCTGCTATGTTAATCTTGCGAAAAGATTCTTGTTCCGATCCTTGGGGATATCAAAGACGGTCTTTCATTTGTTGATGGCCAGCTGATTGGCCTAGCCTACGCCTTTCAATCCGATGGAGCCAGATACCTACTGATGGGCTTGAATTTGTTATTATTACCACGAGTTATTTATCATGACTGACCCCGTTCAACCAAATAAAAACGATGAAGTTACTGTTATTGAAGCGAACTCAACGCCAAACGTAGCGACGGTTTCAGAATCTGCGCGTCTGGCTCCCGCCAAGAGCGGTGGACAGGGTTTAAGCATCGTTGCGATGCTGTTCTCGTTGATCGCCTTGGGTTTAACTGTATACAGTTTTTACGTTAACGAAATACGTGATCGAGATGAGGAATCTCGTTTAGCGATTGATATTGTTGAAATTCGCGGCAACGCTAATCGATTGAAAGACTCAATTTCTAGGCTTGAAGATGACCAAAATAGTGTGGTCACTAACGAGCAATTGACCACCAAAATATTAGAAGCCAATAGTGCTGTTGATCTTCAACTACGCGATGTTAAACAAGGACAAGCGGAATTGTTAGGCGCGGTGGCCAAAATTAATGATGATTTAAGCAGCGGTGTAAATGAATTTATTGTCGCCGAAGTCTCACAGTTACTTAAGCTGGCGAACAATAGTGCCTTATTTTCAAGCGATACTCGGTCGGCCATAAAAGCCCTGCAGTTAGCAGATATGCAATTGAAAGAACTGGCCGACCCACGTTATTCACTTGTAAGACGAAAGATAAACGAAGAGATAGAACTGCTTGAAAGCGTAGAGCAGCTTGATATAGAGAGCGTTACGGTAAAGTTAAAGAGTCTAGCCAGTCGAATTCCTTCTCTTAGCCTCGAGAATGATGTCCCGGTTCTTGGTGATGTGGTGATCGAGATAGAGGAGAAGCCAAGCGGTTTTAGAGCCAGCCTAGAGGAGATATGGGCTGATATCGTTAACTATAATTCGGTGCAACGAATAGACCAAGCCCCGAAACCTTTACTGTTACCCGAGCAGCGCTATTTTTTGAATCAGAACATTCAATTGCAACTCGCTAAAGCTGAACTTGGGCTGCTTCAAAATAGGCAAGCAATATATTCCGAAAGCTTAGACGCTGCAATGTCTTGGCTTGAGGAATATTTTGATCTCAGGGACGACGACGTAAACGATGTGCTTTCACAGATTGGTGAACTTAAGACACTTTCCCTTTCGAAAGAACTGCCACCTATTTCCGGTTCTTACAGTGAGCTGCAAGACATTAGAGGTGGGCGGTAGTCATGCGGACCTTACTTCTGATTCTGTTTGCGGCCATTGTTGGCTATGGCGCTTTTTTAGTTGGGCAGATTGAACCCGGCAACTACGTAAAAATTTACGCCGGGTCTTTTTTAATTGAACTAAACTTGCTGAGCTTTATTTTACTGGTTTTGGTGTCAGTCTTAGTGCTTTATATCGCTATTCGCTTGTTTCGAACGGCTTGGAAGGCCCCTAAGTCGTTTTCATCTTGGAAGCTTCGCAGTGATACAAAACGCGCCACCCAAGCCCTTGGCGTTGGTTACTTATCGCTCATTAAAGGCGATTGGCGCGGTGCTGAGAAGAGTCTAACGAGTAAGTCCGATTCAAGCAGCATACCTTATGTAAATTACCTCGCGGCGGCTCAAGCAGCCCAAGAACAAGGGCGTATTAGTCAACGCGATGATTACTTGAATGCCGCGTTTAAAGCCGCTCCTAAGGAACGCCTTGCGATTGGCTTGATCAAAGCACGCCTACACCAAACCGCTGGTCAATATGATCAGGCTGAAGCAACGTTGCAAGATATTGCCGATATCGGCGGCAAGAACGCGCAGTTCACGGCAATGTTGATACAAAGTTATCAACAAAACGGTAAATGGGATGATGCTAATAAACTTATTCCTATAGCGCGTAAACAAAGCGCATTGCCAAATGAGGTTTTGGATGAGATCGCCGACCAAGCCTATTCTTATGCCTTTGGAAAATCGGAAGACAAAGATAAAGCATGGAAAGCATTGCCTCGAAATCAACGTAAACGTTCAGATAATGTTTGGTCTTATGCTTTTCATCTAGCGAATAATGGCGAGGCGGGTGCCGCGGAAAAACTAATACGTGCCGCGCTCAAACACGAGTGGAGTGATGAGCTGATTCACTTGTATGGGTCTTTGAAGCACGACAAGCCCGCAAAATTGCGACGAACAGTAGAAGGCTGGCTCATGGCTAGACCAGAGAACGCCGAGCTAAATCTAGCGGCAGGTCAATTTTGTCTTCTTGCTAAAGACATAGATCAGGCAAAAGATTACCTGCAAAAAGCTATTGAGCTAGGCCAGTTACCCAAGGCTTATTCCTTGCTAGGAGAGGCACTTGAGGCCGGTAATGAAAGTAGTCGGGCATTAGAGCTTTATCGCAGTGGCATGATGAGTCTTGCTAAGTTAAACGAAGATCGTTTTATTAGCGATAATCAACAGAGTAAAGGCGAGTTAGTGCCTGCCGCTGACCTTTAATCCCGCTAGAGGGGCTATTAACGCCAATGCCTGAGCTTCCTGAAGTCGAGACCACCTTGCGTGGAATTGAACCCTACGTGGCTGGTAAAACCTTAACCGATGTGGTGGTCCGCAACGGATCACTCAGATGGCCTGTCCCCACACAAGGACTTAGAGCTTTAATAGGCCAAACGGTTATAAAGCTCGAACGGCGCGCTAAATATATTTTAATCCACACCGATGCAGGGTCTATCTTGCTGCATCTAGGGATGTCTGGCAGTTTGCGTGTGGTAGACGCGAATCACCCAATCACCAAGCACGACCATGTAGACCTAGAATTTGGGGCTAGCAAAACCGTGCGTCTTAATGACCCTCGGCGTTTTGGTTGTTGCTTATTGATTAATGAACCACTTAGTGAGCATAAACTGCTTTCAAGTCTTGGGCCTGAGCCATTGAGTGAGTCGTTTGACCCCGAACGATTATTTGAACTTTCGCGCGGCAAATCTCAGGCGGTCAAAAATTTTATTATGGACAATAAGACTGTGGTTGGTGTGGGCAATATCTACGCAAGTGAATCACTCTATAAAGCAGGCATTAGGCCCACTACTGCTGCTAAGAGAATTTCGCGCGCAAGGTACCGAGTTCTGGCTGATGAGATCATTGCTGTGTTGTCCAAAGCCATTCGTGCGGGCGGCACTACCCTAAACGATTTTACGCAAACAGATGGCAAGCCTGGTTATTTTGCTCAAGAGCTGCAAGTGTACGGTCGTAGCGGGGAGCCTTGTAACCACTGTGGTAGTGAAATTCGTTCTAAGGTTATTGGTCAACGAAATACTTTTTTTTGTAATACCTGTCAAAAGCCATAACGCGCCATATGCAGGCTCCCTCATTGCATCAAGGCTTATGGGTTTAAGATAAAGTTGTTGAAGCCTGTAGATTTACTTTTTACCCTCAAAAAATTATCCTTTTAGCATTATCTATAAACCGAAATAGTTGCATGCGTTTGTCTATCTCATTATTGACGTCAGTATTCATTTTGATTGGATGCTCGCAAACTGAAACCTCCACTATGCCAGAACCTGAATTTCCTCGACTACAAAAACTTGATAATGTCGCTCCGGTGGCTGACAAAATTCCTCATCAAGAAAAGCATCACCAACGCATACTCAGTGATCATTATCATTGGTTGAAGGATCAAGGCTACCCTGTGGTTGATGACAAGCCAATCATCAGCTACCTCGAAGAAGAAAACGCCTATTACCAGCGTTTTCTTGAACCTAACCGAGCATTGGTTGACACGATATTTGAAGAATTTAAAGGTCGCACAAATGAGGAAGAAACCTCGGTTCCCTACATCTCAAACGGCTACGAATACCGCTGGTTCTTTCGCCCAGGAGAGGAATACCGCACGCGCAGTCGTAAGAACTTAACTAGCGGTGATGAGGCGATCTTTTTAGATGAAACCGCACTGGCAAAAGGAAACGACTACTTTGTTATTGGTGACTGGGACATCAGCCTAGACAACCGCTATTTGGCGTATTCCTTTGACACAGAAGGTGATGAGCGTTACCAAGTTAAAGTAAAAGACTTACAAACTGGTGATTATCTCGAAGATGTTTTGAACGATGTGCAAGGAGAAATTGTATTCAGTTCAGACGGCAAAACCTTGCTCTACGCATTGCTAGAAAAAGGCCGGTGGCATTCAAAGAATATCAATGTGCATACTTTTGGTACCGATCAGAGCGCTGACAAAACCGTCTATTATGAAGAAGATGATGGCTTCTTTATTGGCTTTGATAAAACTAGCAGTGACGAGTTTATTGTGATCGTGTCATCACAAGGAGAATTACAAGAAAGTTATGTACTACCGGCGGATTTTAGCGGCGAGCCGATTCAAATTGCGAGCCGAGATGATGGTTTCACGCAGAGAATCGATCACGCACACGGTGAATTCTATATTCTGGCCAATGATAGTCACAAGAATTTTCGTTTAGTTAAAGTCGCCGATGATGCCCCAGTGCAGGAAAACTGGCAGACCTTAATCGAAGGTAGCGATGGCTCTTACTTGCTTGGCTTACAAACCTTCCAAGATTTTATGGTGATCAAGTCGCGCGACGTCGGCTTTGAAAAAATTCATATTCGTTCTTATGATGGAGGCAGCCATGAAGTAGTTTTTCCAGAAGAATTATTTACCGCTGATCTTGGTGTCAACTTGGAATTCAAGCAAGATTTTGTGCGTCTGGCGTACGAGTCGATGATCACACCAAGTACCGTTTACGATTATGGTCTGAGCACTAAAGAGCTAGTCACTCGAAAAGTGCAGAAAATCCCGTCTGGTTACGATAAATCTCAGTATCATACTAAGCGCGTGATGGCGACGGCCCGTGATGGTGTTCAAATTCCCGTATCGTTAGTGTACAAAAAAGGCATGAAACAAGACGCCAGCCAGCCGCTTTGGCTTTATGGCTACGGTGCCTATTCAGCGACCATAGAGCCAAGCTTTTCCAGTGGTCGTCTAAGTGCTCTTGATCGAGGATTTGTCTACGCAATAGCTCATGTCCGTGGCGGCGCTATGCTGGGTTACAACTGGTATTTAGACGGTAAATTAGATAAACGAACCAACACCTTCAACGACTTCGTCGATGTCGCTAAGTATTTGGTCGACGAGAAATACGTCGCTGCAGGTAATATTTCTATCTCAGGTCGGAGCGCTGGGGGAGAGTTGATGGGGGCCGCGGTAATACAAGCGCCTGAGCTATGGCGGTCGGTTAATTTAGGTGTGCCTTTTGTTGATGTACTAAACACCATGCTTGATGCTAGTCTACCCTTGACACCACCAGAGTGGAAAGAATGGGGTAACCCAATTGAAAGCGCCGACGATTACGATTTGATCGCAAGTTATTCACCGTATGACAACATTCAGAAAACGGAATACCCACCCATGTTTGTCAGTGGTGGCATTAATGATCCACGCGTAACCTATTGGGAACCTGCAAAATGGACCGCTAGAATGCGTGAGCTCAAGACTGATAACAACCTGTTAGTAATGCGCATGAACATGGGCGCGGGTCACTTTTCTAACAGCGGCCGTTATGGTCGCCTTAAAGACTATGCCGAAGAATACGCATTTATGTTTTTGGCTCATGGTATCAACCAGTAGAGGAATACAGACAAGGCTCTAGTGCAGAAATTTGGCTTACAAACCAACCGTTCTACCAGATACGGTGCAATCGAATTAGAAATTGCCAAAGAGCAAGCGTCGGCTTTAGGTCGTGCCGGCAGAAAGCTGCGTTTATCCCTAGAGAAGTACGAAACTGAGCGACATAAAAACTTAAATGATGAGCAAGAGGGCGAGCTTATTAACGAGATTTCGACTAACGTTTGGGCGCTGTTGCTTCAAAGAGAATTCATTGGCTTTACTGACGGGAATATCGACTGGGTACGAGGCAACTATCGGATACCTGAGGCTGCAATTAATAGCTTGGGTAAGGTTTAGCGGAGCCATTGTTCTTGATTAGTTATCACTTCTCTCTGAATCTTTAAGGGCGAAATAACCTTTAGTCAAAATCGCTATTGCCACAACACCAAGTATTAATAAAAATGAATACACATTTGGTCCGAAACTGCTTCGAGAGATAAATATTATCACTTGATAGATAATCAATATTGCGGTTAATACCGCTAGCCCAAGCTTGCCCTTATTCCGTTTCATAAAATTTCATTTCGATATTTTTTGTATACATAATGCTTCATGAAGGGGAGCGCGTTAGCTCATTTATCTTGCTTGACTTATTATGAATCTTGTTCATTTTTCTCAACACTGCAAGTCTGACATTCATTAACAAATGGATTTACAGCAATAGATTTATCACCTGAAAAGAATGCGTTACCACTATTATAGCAATTTGAATTCCCCGCAATGAACGCACCAAACATTCCGAGAGAAACAATGCCGAAACTTATATTGCTAATCCACGAATCTTGCGGCAAGTTAGAAAATTCTGTACCTAATTCTGTGACCGCTCCGAAAATAATTGTTACCCATGAGTAATTTCGCAGACGCAACAGAACTTTTGTTTTTATGGAATAATCTACCACAAAATCACGCGACGTATTCATAACGCCCAGCAAACGGGCGCATCGAAGACGCGCCCGAAGCGCTTGCGCTATTTTGCTTCTTGTTAGGTTTCATTTCTTCTTTCCGGTTGAGTTTCGTGTATAAAAATTCCATAGCCATCTGGCGGGTGTGCAACACCTGCCAGATCTAAAGTTCTAGCAATAGTTCCCCGATGATAAGAACCATGATTCACGATATGAAAAAGAATCTCAGAAATCGACATAGACCCTTTTTTACCATCAGCAAAGACAAATGAGATTATTTCTATCAAGCGATCTTCTTCAAGACCATCTAAATAATTCAAAAACCAATCCGATGAATTAATTAAACGAACTTTTAATTCTTCAAATTTTGGAAGAACATCTGGATATGTCGCTAAATGAGGCTGAGGTTCATTTTCCAATCTTGACCTAAACAGTTCCTCAACAATGACTATATGGCTGAATTGCTGACAAATAAACGTAAAGCTTTTAGACGATTGATCTATAACACTAACTGAATCCAAACTACGTAAATCAGCCCACTTTTTGTATCTAAAGGAATGTTTATACAGGTGCATGCTTAGTAAACCTAACGCCCTTAAAACGGGCGCGTCGAAGACGCGTCCGAGCCGCTTGCGGCGTTTACGTTTTTAACCTTGTTACATTTCATATGGTTTTCCATTTTAGTTTTGCTAACCAATACAACCAACAAACTGCTGAACCAAACCCAGGTATTGCTGTTACCACGAAAAACAATATTCCCTTTTTTAGACCATGCTCTTCAAAAAAAAGGTACACAATAAATAACCATGTACATAACGATACGAATAAACCGAGCATTACGAATGCATAGTACGGCGCTGCGAATATCAATTTAGGGTCAATGAAGTAACTCGCACCGCTGATAATCAGCGGAAAGCTGAGAATCACGAACACTAACCAATATATTGATTTGTCACTCATAGTGTTTCAGTAAATGTAACGCCCAGCAAACGGGCGCGTTGAAAACGCGTCCGAGCCGAAGGCGGCAGTTTTGGGACTTGTATGGTTGTTTTCGTGAATTAATCATCCTGTTTAATCTCTTAATAAAAGG
>CAYQVT010000076.1:0-14843 GCA_964420885.1 uncultured Gammaproteobacteria bacterium | reverse complement strand
AAAGCGGCCAATCCGGCACGAGTTGGACTGCCTTCAACCGAGTCGACTTGAAGGCCTTGTTGTTCACCCAGATAACGAGTAATTGAACCGCAGCCGCAACCTAATTCAAGCACACGCGTTACACCGTCGAGATTCAGTGGGCGTAGCAGATTCGCTCGGGCGCTGGATAAATGATATTGCGTGGGCCAATCGTAAATTTGCTGTTGTAACTCTTCTGAATCGCAGGAAAGATCTTTAGCACGACCTAAAATTTCATAGAGTTTAGCTTCTGATTCTTCGCCATCGGAGTAATTAAATTTACGCTCGGCGCTACCCGCTTGATAGACACCTCCAACGCCTTGTGAAAAGCCATTTAGATCTACCAATTTGCTCACGACGACGCCTCGGAATATTGTGATGATTCCTTACCATCTAACATTAAACGCATTTTCCCATCGAGCGCTGAAACCCCGAAGGCGTCCATGGTCTCACTGACGTGCAAATGAATCATGTCATAACGACGGTCTACCGGTATAGAGTCCTTTGATTCGTGATCCTGAGCAACACCGAGAGAAATGAAATAATCTCCAGACAACAAATTTAGCGTGAGTTGATATTCGATTGTAATCAATTCTCCTGCTTTAAACGCGGTTGGCAAATCGCCAATAAGCCTCGAGTTAGTGCCGTATACAGCACTACCGCCGTTGGTTTTTACAGTGATACCAAAAATCAAATCATCAACGTCGTTCTCGAACAACACAGACATTCGAATTAGCACATTGTCGCCACGTTGTACCAAACCCGGTGTCGGTGCGCCGTTTTGAAAAACCTCAAAGTGGCATATTTTCGCCCTTCCATCGCCCCAGCGTTCCTCGTTAGCATTATAACTGGGGTGACTAATGCAGTTGTCTATCGTAGGGTCAAAATCACTAGCGTAATCATCCGCGTTTAACGCCGCTAACGGTTTGACGTCAACATCGGAGGCAAACATCATCTCAAGATAGGCTTGCACTACTTGCTTAGGACTACCGGTCAATTTTAACTCACCTTCGTCCAACATGATGGCTCGGTCGCAGTATTGCAGAACACTATCGGTCGAGTGAGTAACAAATAAGATAGAAACACCCTGCTCCTTTAACTGATCGATACGACGAAAACATTTGCGTTGAAAGCGCACATCACCAACGGCCAGCGCTTCATCGATTATCAAAATGTCAGGGTTCATGTTGATTGCAACCGCAAACGCTAGTCGCACAAACATGCCACTTGAGTAGGTTTTAACTGGCCGATGAAGAAAATCACCAAGGCCGCAAAAATCAACAATATCGGGTAATTTTTGATGAAACTCTTCTCGAGTCAGCCCCATGATTGACGCGTTCAGGCGTGCATTTTCTAAACCTGTAAATTCAGGGTTAAAACCCGCGCCAAGTTCTAGCAAGGCAGAAATTCGGCCTGTCGTTTGGCAGTCACCCGATGTGGCTTGCAATATACCAGTAATGACCTGCAATAAGGTTGATTTACCTGAACCATTCTTTCCCACAATGCCGACGGTTTCGCCTTTGTATACGGTTAAATCAACGCCCTTAAGAGCCCAAAACTCATGATAGAACTGCTTTTTGGTAGTAAAACTCTGCCATAAACGATGAATCGGTTTTTGATACGTTTCATAGCACTTGCTAATATTATTAACCGTCACTATCGGATCAGCGTTTGCATTATGATTAGATGACATCAGCAAACCCGTCGCGTGTACGTTTGAATAACCAAGTGCCGACAAACAACATGCCAAAAGCTCCGATACTGTAAATTCCCAACAGTTCCCAATTTGGCAATTGACCAAACAAAACCACGGCACGCAATTGTTCCACGATGATGGTCAACGGGTTTAACCAAAGTACATAGGGCTGTAGCTCGATTGGAAGTCGTTCAAAAGGGTACAAAATTGAGCATAAGAACATTAAAACCGTCATCAGCACACCAACAATCTGCCCTAGATCTCGAATATACACGCCAAGTACTGACAAGAACCATGATAAGCCAAGTAGAAAGACAATGAAGGGGAACAAGACAACCGGCGCGAGCATGATGGTCCAGTGCAGTTGGTTACCACTAAAAAGGTAAATGACAAGTAGTATTAGCATACCCAAAAACATATGAAAAATAGCATTAGATAGATTGACTAAACTAATGATTTCTAGGGGAAATACTACCTTTTTAACGTATTGAGAATTGGACGTAATGGAGGCCACAGAGCTGATAACCACTTCCGCCATCAAGCTGTGACATAAAAGCCCCGCAAACAATATCAAACCGAAATCAATATTATCCTGACCTTCAACACCCCAACGGACCTGCATCACCATTCCGAACACAAAGGTATAAACCAATAACATCAAAATTGGGTAAAAGAATGCCCACAAAAAGCCCAATTGAGACCCACGATAGCGCTTTTGGATATCTCTCTTGAGCATTTGAAAGAACAAATATTTGTTATTTAATGCGCTGCTAAACATGGTTACAAGAATCTCATCGTGGGCTAATGCAAATAGAAATCACTAGCTGGTTTAGTCAATGCTGATAAATTGATGCTTGTTCTCTAACACGGTCGTGAGATAGCGACCATAACCACTCTTACCGTATTGGTGAGCGGCTTTGGCAAGTTCATCTTCACCGATATAGCCTTGCCGGAAGGCAATTTCTTCCAAACAGGCGACCTTCAAGCCTTGGCGGTTCTCAATCGTCTCAATAAACATTGACGCTTGTAATAAGGACTCATGGGTTCCCATGTCTAACCAAGCAAGCCCACGGCCGAATACTTGAACAGAAAGATCACCCCACTCTAAATATTGTTTGTTGACATCGGTTATCTCCAATTCACCGCGCTCCGAAGGTTGAATATTTTTTGCGACATCAACAACTCGGTTATCATAAAAATACAAACCCGTTACCGCGTAATTTGATTTAGGATTTTCGGGTTTTTCCTCTAGGCTGAGAGCATTCCAGTCTTCGTCAAATTCCACCACACCATAGCGCTCGGGGTCGTGAACAGGGTAAGCAAACACAGTCGCACCTTTCTTTTGTTCACCTGCCTGGGCAAGATTTTTGCTCAGATCAGCACCATGAAAAACATTATCTCCTAGCACCAAGGCACAATCGTCTTTGCCGATAAACTCGGATCCAATGATAAAGGCTTGAGCTAAACCATCAGGAGACGGCTGAACCGCGTAGGAAATATTGATACCCCATTGCGAACCATCGCGCATTAATTGCTGAAACCGCGGTGTATCTTGCGGCGTTGAAATAATCAAAATATCGCGAATACCAGCCAACATTAAGGACGACAAGGGGTAGTAAATCATCGGTTTATCGTACACTGGCAATAACTGTTTCGACACCGCCTGAGTTACGGGATGTAGACGCGTACCCGACCCACCCGCTAAGATTATTCCTCTCATTTTATTCTCTCACTAAATTCGTTATTTTGAGCCTAAACGATGGCCACTATATTGACCCGAGACCTTTGATATCCATTCAGCATTGTCTAGATACCATTCAACGGTCTTACGAATTCCGGTCTCAAAGGTTTCATCGGGAGTCCAGCCTAGTTCGCGCTCGATCTTGGTCGCATCGATTGCATAGCGTTGATCGTGCCCTGGGCGATCTGTCACAAAAGTGATTTGATCAGCGTATTCTTTACCGTCTTGGCGAGGTTTAATGTCATCCAAAATAGAACACATTGTTCTAACCACTTCGATATTGGTTTTCTCATTGTGCCCGCCCACGTTATACACTTCCCCGTCGATACCGGTAGTCACTATTTTCCAAAGGGCTTTAACGTGGTCATCAACAAATAGCCAATCGCGAATGTTATCGCCCTTACCATAGATGGGCAGCGATTCACCGGAAATGGCTTTTTGGATAATAAGAGGAACTAACTTTTCAGGAAATTGAAACGGGCCGTAATTATTCGAACAGTTCGAGATAACCACAGGTAATTTATAAGTTTTATTCCATGCTCGAACTAAATGATCGGAGCTCGCTTTACTTGCCGAGTACGGCGAATTTGGTTTATAGCGAGTCGTTTCAGTAAACAAGCCAGTTTCACCCAAGCTGCCGTAAACTTCGTCAGTTGAAATATGATGAAACCTAAATGCTTGTTTTTTACCGCTCTCGAGGCTTTTATAATATTCAAGCGCTATTTGTAATAAATTATAAGTACCAACGATATTAGTTTGAATAAATTCGCCAGGCCCGTCTATTGAACGATCTACATGAGATTCTGCCGCCAAATGCATGACGTAATCAGGCTGATATTGTTCGACTAGTCTTTGCATAGCCTTAGCATCGACAATATCTTCTTGATGAAAATGATGTCGATCACTCGCGTCTGCCCCGCCCAGCGAATACAAACTACCCGCATATGTCAGCTTATCGACATTCACCACAACGTTGTCGGTGTGGTTGATCAGATACCTGACCAGAGCCGAGCCAATAAAGCCCGCACCTCCTGTCAGCAATACAGTTTTACTCATTGATTATCTCTTAGTTAAAAGTATTCATTTTCACAGCGATCGTGCAGTCTCAACTTCATCACCAACCGCCGTAGGGTTTCTGTAGTTCATGCTCAATAACATAGCTGGTATCGCCAAGTCAGTAGAGCCGTATAGTTCTTCAAGCTCTAAAATTAATTCATGCGTTTGTTCCATTGAAGTCATCACGATTAGATCAAACGCGTCGCATTCTATGTGTTTTGAGTAAACCGGTACATCGAAAAACTCCGATTTTTGTGAAAACGGTTGATAAATGCCAATAAGCTCTATTTCACATTGCATCGCGCGCATAATCGCAATCTCCGTGAGATCGGATAAACCAGCTAATAACACTCGACGCCGATTTGAGGCGATGCACTCATCAAATACACGGCTGTATTCATCACCAGATTGACGAAACAGAGTCAAGGAAGTCGTGAAAAAATCGGCGGTAAGCCGTGCCTTTTCAGCGAAACCAGTGGGGGTTAAATAATACAAATAACGATTGGCAGGCGCTGTGGTTATTTTGATCCAACCTTTTTTTACACATCGTTTCAAATAAGAGTTTGCTAAGCCTAAGGCAACACCCATTTCCCGCGCCAAATACCGCTGGCTAATGTCATCTTTTTGTTCAATCGTTTGCAGTAACTCAAGAGTTAACTGACTCTGTTTATCATTGTTGGCACTTGTAATAACGCGTTCAGGTGCAAGCGTTTCTGGAGGAGTGTTCATAACGTGAACACTATAAGGACAGCACTGCTTTTAGTCAAAGAATATATTGCTAAAAATACGTGTCGCCAATGTGTCACAGGAACGACACAAAACTGTCATAGATACTTTCTATGATTCTAGGCACACTTCAAAATGAATTAATGGCAAACATGACCAAAGCAGACTTACATGTTCATTCCAAGTACTCGGATTACCCGAGCACATGGGGTCATAAAGTATATAAATCACCTGAAAGTTTTACCGAAACGGAGACGGTGTACCAGCAAGCTAAATCAAGAGGTATGGACTTCGTTACATTGACGGATCACGATGATATTCGAGGAGCTCAAGAATTGGTCGAGAACCACCCTGATGATTGCTTTGTTTCATGTGAAATAACCACCTATTTCCCTGAAGATCAATGCAAAGCACATGTCTTGGTTTATGGCATTAGTGAAGCTCAGTATTTTACGATAATGTCTCTCGCGAGCAGCATCTACAAATTAAGGGATTATATCGCTGAAAACAATATCGCCTATTCTGTTGCGCATGCTACTTATGATCAAGATGGTTTGTTTAGTTTTCAACATATTGAAAAATTGGTATTACTCTTCGACGTTTTCGAAGTTCGAAACGGCGCATCCGGCGCGCTGAACAACACCTTGTTACACAACTATTTGCATACACTCGACGCGCCTAAAATTAAACAATTAGAAGACCAATACGGTTTAACGCCAATCAGTACCGATGCTTGGATTAAAGGATTTACAGGTGGGTCAGACGACCACTGTGGGATTCTAATCGGTAACACTTATAAAGAGTGTCGTGCGCGCAGCGTAAATGAATATCTGGACTCGCTACGCAATAAAAACAGCCTTGCTAAAGGTCACAATGGTAGTTTTGAATCATTTGCGGCGAGCATCATTAAGCACGTACATGACTATAGGGGCGATCGTGACTCAAAGTATCAAAACACAAAGATGAGTGATTTTCTGACCTTGTTTTTTGATAACAAGGAGGGGAATCTTATAAAGAGATTTAGAAAAAGCCAGTCATTGCGTTACTTGAAGAAAAAAAACACCAAAACGCACGCTGCTTTAGCCGCGTTACTCAAACAAATCCAGTCCGATATCGATGCGGACATGTCCGCCAAGATACCCAACGCTTATGCTCTAATTGCCGAACTCCATGACGAAATGTTTCGTTCAGTGATCAGCGTATTTTCTAAACATCTACCTAATGGAGATATTTTTAAAGGTTTTAATCGATTGTCAGCCGTGTTTCCCATGAGTTTGCTGGTTGTTCCTTTTATCGCCGCAATGCGTCACCAGGTTCTAAAAACCGATATTAGGGTAAAGCTAATCAAAGGCGCCAGCAAAAATGGCGCAAAAAATATGTAGAAAAAGCGATGTGGTTCACCGACACAATTGATGACCTAAACGGAGTGTCAATAACGCTTCGACAAATCGCGTCTTACGGTCATACTCACGGTTATAATTTGACCCTCGTTAGCTGCGCCAACAGTGAAAAACTAAAGTCTCCTTTACCTCCCAATACCCTTAACTTCGAGCCGATAAAAGAGATCAATACTCCAGGGTATGAATCTCAAACCATCGCATTTCCCTCGCTTTTGGACCTAATACGACAATTTGTCGAACAGCAACCAGATCAAGTAATTATTTCTACGCCCGGCCCGTTAGGTATAGGCGCAATGTTATGTGCCAAAATTATGGATATACCCATCAAAACTGTTTATCACACTGACTTTGCTGAACAAACTATGCGTATCACAAAAGAGCCGAGTTTGGCTCGCGCCATCGATTTCGCGGTGAATACGTTTTACCAACAATCTGATCTTATATTTGTACCTAGCCAATTCTATATTGATAAGCTTAAGCGTTCTGGTCTGGAGAGCAACAAGCTTTCTATTTTTCCAAGAGGCCTTGATCTTGAGGTTTATTCGCCCAAGCCTTCATCGCGTATAACTGAGTGCTCTACGGAAAAACACAGCTCGCTTCAGGGTAGTTTCACATTGCTCTTTGCTGGGCGAGTTTCAGAAGATAAGAACCTGTCTTTCTTACAAAATCTCTTTGAGCATATAAGTCGGGAGCACCCAGGCCAGTATAACCTTGTAATCGCCGGTGATGGTCCGGCTCGTGAACGGTTTACATCCGATTTAGCCGACATGAAAAATATTTTGTTTACTGGCCGATTAAACCCAGAAGACTTAGTTGAATGGTATCGAACGGCCGATGTATTGATTTTTCCAAGTCACACCGATACCTTCGGCATGGTTGTTTTGGAGGCGCAAGCGTGTGGCCTGCCTTGCATTGTCAGTGCTACCGGCGGCCCTAAAGAGATAATTTTAGCCGATAAAACTGGCGTAGTTATGCAATACGACGATTGTGCAGACTGGCTTGCCGCAATAGAACAATACCGACTCACCAAAGAGTTTGATATCGATCAGTGGAATAAATTACGACGTTCATGCGCTGCGCATGTACACAAACAGAAGAGCTGGCAACCGGTATTTGACGTGGTATTGGGCAAGGCGTGCTTACTGCCTCATGCTCAGCCCAATGATATTCCCGAGTCGACAAACTATATAAACGCTGCCTAATAAAACGTATTATTAGGAGGACAATTATGAATACTTTTTGTACACAATACTCGAATCGCTACTTTCTCATGCGTCATGGTGAAAGCCTTGCCAATCGACGTGGCCTAATCATAAGTTCTCCAGAAAACGCACTAAATAATTACGGTTTAACCGCCAGAGGTGCTGAGCAAGCCATGCAAGCCGCGTTGTCTACACGGCTTGGGCGAGACACAATAATTGTTAGTTCAGATTACCAACGGGCGCTCGAAACTGCGGAGATCATGCGCAGCGTGATCGATGCGCCGGCGCCGATATCTACCGACGAATATTTACGCGAGCGATTTTTCGGACAATACGAGCGCCGCGAAGATGATCACTATCAAGAGGTATGGAATCATGACGTGGCACACCCCGATGATGAAAAAAATGGAGTGGAAAGTGTTACAGCCACGCTCACTCGAACCTTACAAGTGATCACGCGCTTGGAACACCAATTCAATGACCGCTCGATCTTATTAGTAGGGCACGGCGACGTGTTACAAATATTGTTGGCGTATCATCATAATATCAAACCTCGTTTTCATCGGAGCTTATGCTCACTAGGCAATGCAGATATTAGATCACTGGCTAAGCTACCAACACAACTATCGAAATCATCGGCATAACTGATAGTCATTTCGCAATATAGATTACATCGATTACACTCGCCAACGAGAAAATTTCAAGGGTTTGCATCAGAATAATCGGTAGTCACGGCAATAAGGCGTCGTGAATCAGTTTTTTTAGTTCAGATAGTCTCTTTGTTAGGGTCCGCGAGAAGCCTGAGCTGAAACAACTTTTTAGGTACCTCAAATGCAAACCTCTAACAAACAGCAGACCATGACGAACATCGTCATAGTCGGCGGGGGTGCGGGTGGGCTAGAACTAGCCACTGCACTTGGACATAAACTCGGCCGAAAGGAATTGGCTAATATCACCTTAATTGACCAACACCGCGTACACATATGGAAACCCCTGTTACACGAAGTTGCTACCGGCTCGCTCGATACAGAAATCGACGGCGTTGTATATCGTGCACATGCGGCGCGACACGGTTACCATTTTCAACTCGGCACAGTAATCAATATCGACCGGAGTGAGCAGGAGTTAATTGTCGACCCAATTTGTGATCAGAATGGCGCTATCGTTGTCGAGTCGCGCCGTATCAAATACGATCATTTGGTATTAGCGATTGGTAGTATTAGTAACGATTTCGGCACCCCTGGTGTTGGTAAACACTGCTATCTACTTGACTCAAAGGAACAAGCTCATCGATTTCAACAAACGCTACTAAATCATTTCTTGAAGAAAAGCCAACAGACCGAAATACAGATGAGCCCTACCCGTCTGGCCATCGTTGGAGCGGGTGCCACGGGCGTTGAACTTTCGGCCGAGCTCCATCACTTGATTGACGTTCTAAGCGTCTACGACATATCTAGACAACAGCAACGTTTGTCGGTTGATTTGATCGAAGCAGGCCCGCGGATTCTGCCTGCGCTGCCTGAACGAATCGCCAAGGCCGCTGGCATCGAGCTTGAAAAGCTTGAAGTTAATATCCACACCAATACGCGTATTACCGAGGCCGATAAGACGGGCTTCGTAGATGCACAAGGCGAACGCTTTGATGCTGATCTAATGGTTTGGGCAGCGGGTGTTCGAGTTCAACCGTGGGTTGCGGATATCGGCTTAGAGGTTAATCAGATCAATCAAATTGAATGCCATAGAACCCTGAAAAGTAAAACCGACGAGCAAATTTATGTCATCGGGGATTGCTGCGCAGTGACCATGGTTGATGGATCCAAAGTTCCGCCAAGAGCTCAGTCAGCGCATCAAATGGCATCTATCGTTGCAAAAAATATTCAACGCGAACTCAAAGGCAAACCGCTGATTGAATTTAAGTATTCAGATTATGGATCATTGATCAATTTGAGCCGATTCTCCACAGTCGGTAGCTTAATGGGAAATTTAATGAAAGGCAGCATGTTTATTGAAGGGAAAATAGCAAGAATTATGTATATCTCGCTTTACCGTATGCACCAACTCTCAATACACGGCCTACTTCGCGGCCCATTTATAATTTTGCTCGGCAGTATATCGAAGATAATCCGACCAAAAATCAAGCTTCATTAAGGTTCACGATCTATTAGTGTATCGTTAGTTGAGTAAGTGACACCTTGGCCAACAACCACTTACTCTGTTTGGTATCAACGCTGTTCGGGTTTAACCCCTAGCAGTGGTGCGATGAACGAGGTAATTTCGGCATCGCTGTACTTCGTATGGATACGCTTAATCGAAGGGCTCTGACGCACGATACTGAGCCCTTTTCGGTGTTCAATTGATGGGCGAATTGGTCTTTGGGTAAACCCTCCTCCACAATTGGGGCACACATTCTTTAATCGGTTTTCTACACACGAGTGACAGAATGTACATTCATAAGAACAAATATAAGCATCGGTAGAAGAAGGCTCTAGATCTCTATCACAAAACTCGCAATTTGGGCGTATCTCTAACATGGTTTAAGTCCCCTCCACTTTTAGGATTTAACGTCGAGGTCGAAACCTTCGTCTAACCAGCCTGTGACGCCACCAATCATTTTTTTCACCGGACGCCCCAAGCCTGCTAGTTTTACCGCCGCTTTATCCGCACCATTACAGTGTGGGCCAGCACAATAAACAACGAAAAGCGTATCTTTATCATAAGCAGAAAGTGTTCGTTCGTTCATCTGACTATGAGGCAAGCACGTGGCACCAACAACGTGGCCGGCGTCATATAAGATTTGGGCTCGTACGTCTAGTAAGACAAAGTCTTTTTTATTATTAGAGGTTGCATGATGCACATCCCAACAATCTGTTTCAAAAGCTAACAAACTTTCAAAGTGGTTTAACGCGATCTTCGAGGGTGCGGCTTTGCGGCGCGAGACGGCCGATTTATTGAGAGTGCTAGTGGTCATGGTTAATTCCTGTACAACGATTAAGATACTTCGATTATATCGATATGGTCCAGTCTTGTAATTGGCTTAAAAGACAGTTATCGTAGATTTTCAGCCAATCTAAATTGCGATCATATGAACAAAGTAGCCATACTCGCTTATGACACGTCTGCTCTATTTGAACTCAGTTGTGCGGTCGAATTGTTTGGTTTGGAAAGACCCGATATCAACAATTGGTATTCGACCGACGTGGTGACATTCGAAGCCGGTTATTTACGATCAACTTGTGGTGTTACCCTTGGTGTTAAAACAATTGATTCCCTTGAGGACTATTCAATGCTGGTTATCCCATCATGGCCCATCAACAAGGGTTCATCGAATCGTCTTTTGGAACAAGAAATTCTAAAATTTCATCAACAGACTAAGAGAATTATTAGTTTTTGCTCGGGCGCCTTTTTGTTAGCCGAACTTGGTATTCTCAATACTCGTAAAGCCACAACTCATTGGCAATACTCAGATTTATTTAAACGTCGCTTCACTGAAGTGGACTACGTCGACGATGTACTCTATGTGCTAAAGGGGCATATAGGTACATCAGCGGGGAGCGCAGCGGCGATAGATTTAGGCTTAGCGATAATTCGACAAGACTACGGAAACCTAATTGCCAACAAAATCGCCAGGCGATTGGTAATGGCTCCACATCGTAAAGGCGGGCAATCACAATACCTCGAAACCCCTGTTCCAGAACATGCTTCCGTTTTTAGTGATTCTTTGTCATGGGCGCTGGCTAATCTGAATTCCCCAATATCCATCAATGATCTGGCGATGAAATCGAACATGTCACGCCGGACATTTGATCGAAGGTTCAGAAGAATACATGGATGCAGCCCTAAGCAATGGTTGATCACACAACGCCTTGATTTAGCTAAGACTACCTTAGAGAACAATTCAGAACCGATGGAGCGGGTCGCGGAGTCTTGCGGGTTTGAGAACGCAAATGCTCTGCGCCACCATTTTAGAAGAAATCTTGGTGTATCACCCCGACAATATCGTGATCAGTTTAGCTCACTGACAAATCACCTTGAGTAAGATATTCTCTGGCGCAATAAAATCAAAGAACCTAGGCGAAACCTAGGTTAACTACAACTCCCGGAGAGAGAATGTCTGAACAAGCTGTAGAAACTCACTTTCGCGCCTGCCATCTGTGCGAAGCAATTTGTGGTCTGGAAATTAAAACTCAAGGAGATGAAATTCTCTCAATTAAGGGCGATAAAGATGACCCAATCAGCAAGGGGTTTATTTGCCCCAAAGCAACCGCCATCGCCGATATTCATAACGACCCAGATCGCATACGCAAACCACTAAAACGGGTTGACGAAGAGTGGGTAGAAATCAGCTGGGAAGAAGCCATCAACACGACAGCTGAACGTTTGGTCAATATTCAAGAAACACATGGTGACAATGCAGTCGGCTTTTATGCTGGCAACCCGGGTGTTCACAACTATGGCAATATGACGCATGGTTCTTTATTGCGTCGCGCGGTAAAAACAAAAAATAATTTTTCAGCCACCTCCCTAGATCAACTACCGCATCAACTCACTTCCTACGAGATGTACGGGCATCAGTTCCTAATTCCCATTCCAGATATAGATCGCACCGATCTGATGGTTATCTTAGGCGGCAATCCAATTGCTTCAAACGGCAGTATTATGACGATGCCGAATGCGCCAAAGCGTTTTAAAGACCTACAGGCGCGTGGAGGCAAACTGGTTGTTATCGATCCAAGACGAAGCGAGACGGCCAACGTAGCTGACCAACATATTTTTGTTAAACCCGGTTCAGATGCCTTTGTACTAATGGCAATCATCAATACCTTGTTTGATCAAAACTTGGTCAATCTAGGCCACCTCAAAGACCATTTAGATGGGCTCGAAACGGTTAAAATCGCGGCATCGGAGTTTAGCTTAGAACTCGCTGAACAACAGTCTGGTATTGCGGCTGCAACTATAGAACAACTTGCACAGGAACTAGCAAATACAGAGAGATCGGTTATTTATGGACGTATGGGCGTCTCGGTTCAAGAATTCGGTGCCGTATGTCAGTGGGCAATACAGATCATCAATATTTTAATCGGTTCACTCGACCGCGAAGGCGGCGCGCTTGCGACATCTCCGGCGTTTGCCTACGTAAAAAAAGGCACACCCGGTGGTGGTCATTTCGATTTATTTAAATCAAGGGTCAGTGGTTTACCCGAATTCGGCGGAGAATTGCCAGCCGTCACCATGGCTGAAGAAATTCTCACCCCTGGTGATGGACAAATTAAGGCCATGGTTACAATCGCCGGCAACCCGGTTATTTCAAGTGCCAATGCAACTGAATTAGACAAAGCCTTTGCCAGTTTGGACTTTTATGTGGCGTTCGATTTTTACATCAACGGCACAACGCGGCACGCCGACATCATATTGCCGCCAACCAGCCCGCTTGAACACGATCACTACGACATCGCGTTTTTCAGATTAGCGGTACGTAACAGTACTCGGTTCAACCCGGCAATATTTTCCCCGAATCGCGAGGCGATGCATGATTGGGAGATATTTAACGCCCTTTCTGCCAAAGTGTCCGAGCTAAAAGGCAAAGACTTTCGCCCTCTTCCAGCGCCCGACGTAATGGTAGCTCAAGGCATAGAACACGATTATTACGGCCAGCACCAAAACCCTGAAATGTCGTTGACCTTAGATAAAATTAAAGCTCAACCGCATGGCGTTGATCTTGGTCCATTAGTTCCCGGAATTGCCGATCGCTTAGCAACAGAGAACGGCCATATCATGTGCGCACCAAATGTGTTGGTTGCTGACTTGAAACGTTTGTCTGAATCGGCAAAAGAGCAATCGGAGGGTGAGCTTCTGTTAATCGGCCGTAGACACGTACGCAGCAATAACTCGTGGATGCACAACTATCACCGATTGGTAAAAGGGAAGCCTAGATGGCAACTAATGATGCACCCCGATGATATGGCGTCTCGCGGTCTTAGCGACGATTCTCAGGTACGCATACAATCTCGAGTTGGTGAAGTCACTACCACCGTGATTGCCACGGATGAAATCATGCCCGGAGTCATAAGTTTGCCGCACGGTTGGGGGCATAAAAAGTACGCCGTCAAGATGGGCATTGCCGCTCAGCAAGATGGCGTAAACTGCAATGAATTGACCGACGACAAGTTCATAGACAAGGTCAGTGGTAACGCAGCCTTAAATGGCGTACCGGTACGGGTATCGGCTGCCTAAAAATTTGCTAATGAAGCTGCCTGAACAGACCAAACATCAGTATTTCTGACGGGCTGATTCGACGACAAGGCCAAACAAAGCGGGTTTAGACCTTAGACCCGCTTTGATGCAATTTGCGGAGTGTCAACGCTAACTTCGGCGCACTGCGCTCGATTACGTAAATAGTGGTCCATAATAACGATTGCTAACATCGCTTCGGCAATTGGCACCGCGCGAATGCCAACACAAGGGTCGTGTCGTCCTTTAGTGACGACTTCGACAATATTACCGTCTCGATCAATGCTGTTTCCGGGCTTTGTAATACTGGAAGTCGGTTTCAAAGCTAAGCTTGCGACAACATCTTGACCAGATGAAATTCCACCGAGTATTCCGCCCGCATTATTACTATCAAAACCATCAGGGTACAACTCATCGCGATGTTCGGAGCCACGTTGTTCTACACAATCGAACCCTGCACCAATCTCAACACCTTTTACCGCGTTAATACTCATTAGTGCTTTAGCGATGTCGGCATCAAGCTCGTTAAAAACTGGCTCGCCTAAACCAAGAGGCATGTTATTAGCGACAACCGTGATCTTAGCACCCACAGAATCTCCATCACGGCGGAGCTGGGTGATTAGTGCCTCCATTTCAGGCACCTTAGACGCGTCGGGGCAGTTAAACGGGTTATTAGAGACTTCGTCAAAATCAATCGAACCGGCCTTTACATGACCCATCTGAGACAGATAACCACGAATTTCGATACTCTCTTTTTCGAGTAAGTACTTCTTAGC
>CAYQVT010000075.1:11054-14872 GCA_964420885.1 uncultured Gammaproteobacteria bacterium | reverse complement strand
AATGCAGGCGTAAATTTTGCCATGCATACAGCGGGCTGGTTAGAAGGGGGGTTGTCGATGGGGTATGAAAAATTCATCATGGACGCCGATCAAGCCGGTATGTTGAGAGTGTCTGCGGAAGGCGTTGATATGAGTGAAAATGGGCAGGCGATGGATGCACTACGTGAAGTCGGGCCTGGGCAACACTTCTTGGGATGCGAACACACACAACGCAATTTTAAGAGCGCGTTTTACCCGTCCTCGGTATCCGACAACAATAGCTATGAAGCATGGGTTGAAGAAGGTAGTTTAGACTCTCAAAAACGCGCGAATGCACAATACAAAAAGATGTTGGCCGATTACACACCTCCTGCCTTGGACCAAGAAATTGATGCCAAATTGATTGCGTTTATGCAAGAACGCAAATCAAGTTTTGAGGACTCTAACATATAGAATTATTTGAAGCGGCGGATTCGATGCAAGATCTGCGGCCTCCAATAACGATGACGACTACACTAAAGGCTTGTATCCTTAATAAATTAATAGGTTGGTAGATTAGTGCTCAGGGAAAATACCGAGAATTAGATTAATTATTAACTCCATGAGTAATGGGTGAAGTGGTGGACTCTTTGAGTATGATATCTTTGGGGTTTAGCTAGACCACCTATTAGATTCAATTTTCCTATGAAGTTACGCCTTGTCTGCCAATTATCTTTGGCCGCATCTACTTTTGTCGTTGTCCCCCATGGCCATGCGGATACGCTTGAAGAAGTCTCGGTGGTCGGTACCCGGTCTCCTCAACCCATTGCTCTCCAAGCCGCTAATGTGAGTTTAATCGGGAGCGATGAGCTTGAACGCGTGACTCCGGTTCATATACAGCAAAGTTTGAGCCGAGTCCCCGGAGTTAGTTTGCAGCGTGGTAATGGCCAAGAATCGCTGCCTGGGATACGCTCGGCGGTGTTAACCGGCGCAGGTGCGTGCGGAAGCGTTTTGATTCTTGAAGAATCGATTCCTGTTCGAGGTGCAGGCGTGTGCAATGTAAACGAATTATTTGATACGCATTTTGAACAGGCCGAGCGAATCGAAGTTGTACGTGGAGCAAGTACCTCATTTTATGGCTCTAACGCTTTAACTGGAAGCGTCAATGTGTTGCTGCCAAGCCAGGGTCGTGATCAGGCGTCTCTAGAGGTTGGAGCGAATGATTACATTCGAGGTAAGGCGGCGATTTCTTATAATGGAGGGCGAGTTTATGCTTCGGTTACCGATGACGGTGGTTATCGTGATGATTCCGGTTACCAGCAACGAAAATTGAGTTGGAGACATGCAGCCGATATCGGTAATTGGAGAGTGCAAGCTGGTGCAACCTATACCGACCTTGATCAAGAAACCGCCGGTTTTATAGTAGGATTAGATAGTTTTCGTGACCGCGATTTAGCGCGGCAAAATTTGGACCCTGAAGCGTTTCGAGACACACAGTCGTTACGAGCGTGGGTAACAGCATCAACCGAATTGTCGAGCGGCACGCTGGCCAGTGGTACGGTGTATGTCCGTGACACTGAGATGGATTTTCGCCTGCATTTTCTTCCGGGTGACCCCCTCGAAGAGAATGCACAGACGGGGTTTGGCTGGCAGTCAGCGGTCACTTTCAAGCCGAACGACTCAATAAATTGGTCCTTCGGGTTTGATGGCGACTTTTCCGACAGCGAACTGCGACAAACTCAGGACGAGCCCACTCAGGGTTCGGCATTTCTCCGCGAAACTATTCCTACGGGAGTTCACTATGACTACCAAGTTGATTCCCGTCAGGCGGCAGTGTTCACCCACGCAGATTGGTCGCTTTCAGATCAATGGCGTCTGGTTGCGGGCGCGCGTCTAGAAAGGGTTGAATACGATTATGATAATTTGAGCTTGGATGGAAGAACTCGTGACGATGGTACCGAATGCGGTTTCGGGGGTTGTCGTTATAGCCGTCCCGCCGATAGAGATGACAGCTTCACTCATGTATCGCCGAAGTTAGAAGTGCATTTTATCGCCAATGATGCCTGGAAGTTTACCCTAGGGTTGGCGGATTCGTTTCGAGCCCCCCAAGCTACTGAGTTATACCGCTTACAGCGCGCACAAACCGTGACTGACCTCGATATTGTTGAAGCTGTGAGCGTTGAACTTACTGCACAGTATCAAAGCGATAGGCTTAGCTTTAGTGCTTCGTTATACCGTCTTGATATAGATAACCTAATTATCCGCGACAGCGACTTCTTTAATGTCGATGGTCAAAGCACATTGAGTCAAGGTCTTGAATTTAACGTGCAGCAGACCTTAAGTGAAAACTGGTCATGGCGTGTGGTGGGCACATTTGCAGATCACGAGTACACTTCTGATTTAATCATCGGCGGCCGGAACTTTAATGGCAATGAAGTTGATACGGCGCCCACGTTTTTCGGTAGCTTTTTTCTAACTTGGCAAGCAAATTCAAAAACCAGTATAGAAGCACAGGTACAACGTGTCGGCAGCTATTTTCTCGACCCGAGTAATGACAGTGAATACGAAGGGTATACCTTGTTGAATGCGCGCGCTAACTATGAATACGATGATCATTGGGGCTTCGGTTTGAGAATACTTAACGTTACCGACGAACTCTATGCCGAGCGCGCGGACTTCACCACGTTTACCGATGAACGCTATTTTCCGGGAGAACCGCGCTCAGTGTTCGCTGAAGCTCGATATCGTTTTTGACGTTGGCTACAAGTTGCTCTGATATTCTATAGGAGATACATAATCAAAAACGAGACTTGCAATTAATGCAAACAGTCAAGACAGTAATCATAGGCTCCGGCTTTGGTGGGCTTTGTATGGGTATAAGACTCAAACAAGCAGGCCAAGACGACTTTGTGATTCTAGAAAAAGCAGATGATCTTGGAGGTACTTGGCGGGAAAATACCTACCCAGGTGCGGAGTGCGATATACCATCAGCCTTGTATAGCTATTCATTTGAGCATAATGCGCAATGGAAATTTAAATGGTCTGGCCAAACCCAAATTCTAAAATACCAACGCGACACGGCGGCTAAGTACGGCTTAGATCAGCATCTTAAGTATCATCATGAGGTCAAGTCGCTAGACTATGACGATGAATGTCATCGATGGCTGGTAACGGTGCTCAATGGCAAACAATTTTGGGCTCAGCATGTGGTTTGCGCGATAGGTCAGTTGCACAAACCTTTCACTCCAAAATTTCTAAATGCCGATAAATTTGACGGTGACATATTCCATTCAGCGAAGTGGGATCACACTGTAGACTTAAATAATAAACGCATCGCCGTTATTGGTAATGCCGCCAGCGCCGTTCAGTTCATTCCAGAAATTGCAGAATCGGCTAAGCACCTCACTATTTTCCAACGCAGCCCTAATTGGATATTGGCAAAAGTTGATCGGCCTTACGCTCGTTGGGAACAGCGCATTTCTGAAAAATTTCCGGTGGTTGCGAAACTATATCGGCGTTTTATCTGGATGCTGGGCGAATATGGTGTTTTACCCGCTATCCAAGGAAAGCCATTGTTCCGTTGGTTAATCAAGAAGGCCTGTTTGGCTAATTTGCATAAGCATGTTGGCGACTCTGAATTACGCGAAAAGCTAACGCCCGATTACCCCATAGGTGCTAAACGAGTTCTGTTTAGCGATAACTATTTCCCAACTCTAACGCGAGACAACGTCAGCTTGAATGACAATGGCGTGGCCGAATTGAGTTCTAACGGTGTAGTGGATAAGCTCGGTGAACATCTAGATTTCGACGTAATCATTTATGGAACCGGGTTTCAGACTAATCCGTTTCTTGCGGATATC
>CAYQVT010000075.1:0-11044 GCA_964420885.1 uncultured Gammaproteobacteria bacterium | reverse complement strand
ATATCGATGTAACAGGAGTCGGCGAGCACAGTATTCGCCAAGCCTGGGAGCAAGGCGCACATGCATTCCTGGGTGTTTCGACTAACGGTTTCCCAAATTTGCATCTGCTTTATGGCCCTAATACCAATCTTGGGCATAGTTCGATTATCATTATGCTAGAAGCTCAGGTAAATTATATTCTCCAACTAATGGATTATTTGGATCAAGCTGATAAGCAGTCATGTGACATTATTGAAGAAGTCGAACTTGAATATAATGATGAACTTCAGGACAGGTTAACGGATATGGCATTCAGCAAAATTTCTGAAAGTTGGTATAAAGACGGCAATAAGGTTACTAACAACTGGGCAGGAGGAACCAGAGAATACGTCAAACGATTAAAGAAAATCGATATGTCACTCTATGCTATTAAATAGAGTGAGCTTCATCAATGTACACACTTGTGGAGATTGAGGCGTACAAGAATAAAATAAAATGAGGAGAGAAAATAATGAGCCAAAATAGAAAACCTTGGGAATTTGTATACGATGAATGTAACGTAGAAAACCCTCCCCTCGACGAAAAGGCGTTGAGCATTTACGTTGAGGATCATGCCAGAAACATTCCTGATTTCCCTGCGATTAGATATTTTGATTTAGAGATCAGTTATAAGGAGTTGAACAAGCAGGCAAACCAATTGGCAAACGTGTTAGTCGATCTTGGGGTTACTAAGCACGACGTTGTTGGTTTTCATATGCCTAACATTCCTCAATATGTCGTTGGGTTTCTGGCCGTTGCAAAGATAGGTTGCGCGGGTTCTGGAGTATCGCCAATGTTGGCACCGAGCGAGCTTGCGTATCAAGTGAACGATGCAAACATCAGTGTTTTAATTTCACTGGACTCGCTTGCTAATGCAAGTGTTGTTGCCATGTCAGAAAAGCCTTCGTGCTTGAAGAGTGTGATCGTCACGGGTGCGGCAGACTACTTGTCTTCGACGGACTTGTCCTTACCGACTGTTGATGGTGTTAGGGTCGAGTCATATATGGCGCTTATGGGGGCTGCTAGCGATGAATTTGAGCAGCGAGAAGTACATTGGAACGATACTTATTTAATTCAATACACAGGCGGCACGACAGGCGCCCCTAAAGGCGCAATGTTATCGGTTCGTAACATTGTCCGTTGCCCTGCAACGCAATACGCTTTTTTGCCAATGATGCCTGGTGAAGATTCGTTTTTGACACCGTTTCCAATGTTTCATATTGCCGGTGCGGGTGGCGTGGTGAGTGGCTTACGTTATGGTGGCACTGGAGTCTTGGTGCCCGATGCTCGGGATCTCGATTATATTTGCGACCAGCTATTAACGCACCCCCCGCATTATTTTGGCGCGGTCCCAACCTTATTTCAAATGCTGTTACAGAATCCAAAGTTCCAGCAAATTGATTTTTCAAAACTGAAGATGGCGGTAACCGGTGCGGCACCACTTACTTCTGATGACCGTCGAAAAGTGGAAGAGGTCATTGGTGTTGGGAAACTGTGCGATGCCTTTGGTATGACTGAGACATCACCAGTCTATATTGTTAATCCTCCGAAGCGGGTTAAACCAACTGCATTGGGTATACCTGTGCCTGGAGCCGATGTGAAAATAATGGATGTCGAAACCGGTACAAAGGAAATGCCGACAGGCGAACATGGCGAGATAGTAACCGCAGGACCTCATGTGATGAAAGGCTATTTAAATCTGCCCGATGAGTCGGCAAAGGCGCTGAGAGAGTTTGAGGGAAAGACTTGGATGTATACAGGCGATGTCGGATTTATGGACGAAGAAGGTTACGTCACGATTTCCGACAGAGCAAAAGACATGCTGATTGTCGGTGGCTTTAAGGTTTTCTCGGTCGAGGTAGAAGATAAGCTTAATAACTTGGATTACATTGCTAACACCGCGGTTGTAGGGGTGGCTGATGACGTTCGCCCAGGTAACGATATCGTAAATTTATTCGTCGAATTAATGCCGTCAAATTCTGACGATGACCAAAGCGCTATGCGCGATGACATTATTGCATATTGTCGACAAAATATGTCTCCTTACAAAGTACCCAAAAAAGTACATTTTGTTGACGCAATCCCGCTTACCACGATTGGTAAATTGGATAAGAAAGTCCTGCGCGACCGGCTTGACAGCGGGGAATTTGATTAGAAGCCTATTTAAAAGAATGAAGAAATTTAAGTTTATAAGAGAGTCGGCCAGTAAACGTAAGGGTGGTGAGAAAGAGCTGACTCGTTTATTGACGGCCCCGACCAGTGAGGAACTATTAATTAATCTGGACGACTCTCGCTATTTAGCGCAAATGACTCGCTGCGTATTCAACGCTGGGTTTCATTGGCGAGTCATTAGTGCTAAATGGCAAGGTTTCGAAGAAGCGTTTCATGGCTTCGATTTAGGCCAGTTATTGACTAAATCTCCTGATGAGTGGGAAGCCTATGTTGAAGATACGCGTATCATTCGAAATTGGCAAAAGATTCAAACTGTTTTTCACAATGCGGCAATGGTCGATGATATAGCGTCTGAGCATGGCAGCTTTGCTAAATTTTTTGCTGAATGGCCGACCAGCGATCAAATAGGCTTAATGAAATATTTGCACAAGAATGGATCTCGCCTCGGAGGTAAAACGGCTCAGTGGTTTATTCGCTTTACTGGCAAGGATGGTTTTATGCTCACTGGCGACGTGATCACGGCGTTGATTGCCAATGGCGTTGATATTGGCGACAAGGCGAGCAGTCAACGGGACTTAAAACGTATTCAAGAGGCGTTTAACGAGTGGCAACAACAAACCGGTTTACCGCTGAGCCATTTAAGTAAAATACTGAGTTATTCTGTCGGTGATAACGTCGCGGTTGATGTTTTAGAAGGCTACCAGGGGTCTCAAACAGTGGTGACATAACTATTTTGTTTGAGCGATCTGCAAAACCACCTCAATAATATAGAGATGATTTTGCTTACGGTTTTACGCGCTATTGCCGCGAGAAAAACTTAATCTAATAAGATTAAAAGACCATTACCAAGATTGTTAAATCGGTTTTACCACAAATAACAAATCACCCGAATTAACTTGAGCATTATTTGCCTGATTAACTCTTACGACCTCGTATTCTTTCTCGGCGGTAAACGCTTCACCCGAACCAGGGACGCTGGAGAGAGAAATATGGGTGAATAACTTCATCGCTTCGACTTGGCATAGGGTGTGGCTCAAATTGACCTTGTCGCCGACCTTTACGAAATCAGGCTCATTGGGCGATGGAGTGGAGTAGTAGATGCCGGTCATTGGTGAAATGACTTTTATTTCGTCGGTACCCGCGATCTGTAAGTTGCTTAGATCACTTCCAGCATCTTCGACACCGGTATAGGCCATTTCTTCGACCACTTCATCTTTATCGAGCGTGTCCAAGAATGCCGGTAAATAACCGGTATCGTAATCACCTTTAACAAACGTCTTATCGTTAAGGATACGTTTCAATAAGGAGATATTGGTGCATACGCCCTTGATCGAGGTTTCATCTAAGGCCGCGATTAGCTTTTTTATGGCATCTTTTCGGTTTTTACCATGCACAACTAGTTGAGCAATCATGCTGTCGTAAAATGGTGAAATAGTTTTACCTTCAGAGACCGACGCGATCACCTCAATGTGTTTGTCTTGAGGAAATTTACATTCGGTTACCAAACCCGGTGTGGGCAAGAAATCTATGTTTCCATCGGTGTCTAAACGGGCCTTTTCCGCAGTAATGCGTGCCTCGATGGAGAAGCCGTTTTTGCCGATTTTCATGTCCTTGATTGTCGCGCCTTCGGCTATTTCAAACTGAGTGCCGACAATTTTGACGCCAGACGTCCACTCTGTAACCGGGTGTTCGACCTGTAAGCGAGTATTCATCTCCATAAAATAGATTGTGTCGGCTTTGAGGTCGTAGATAAACTCGACTGTTCCTGCACCGAAGTAGTCGACTGCGTTAGCCAAGTCCGCCGCACACTCGTAAGCCTTCTTCTCAAGTTGCTTTGGCAGCATGGTTGATCCCGACTCTTCCAAAACCTTTTGATTGTTTCGTTGCACAGTACAGTCACGCAGGCCAAGAACTTGAGTGACTCCGTGCGCATCCCGTAGAATTTGTACTTCTATATGACGCATCGAGACAACGAATTTTTCAAGGTATAGGTCGCCGTTGCCAAAGGCTGAGCGCGCTTCTGCGTACACGGTATTAAACGCGTCTTTGATTTCGCTGGCACTGCGCACAATTTTAATGCCTTTACCACCGCCGCCATGTACGGCTTTTAGCAACACAGGGTAACCAATTTCGTCAGCAACCGTAGCCGTTGCTTCGGCACTGGTAAGAATGCCATGAGACCCTGGAACTACCGGCACATTGTTAGCCATTGCCGTATTAATCGCATTGGATTTATTACCCATGGTATCCATGCTGCTTGCTCTTGGGCCGATGAAATTCAGACCGTTTGCGCGGCAGAGTCGGGCAAAACCGGCGTTCTCTGATAAGAAGCCGATACCAGGGTGTAGGGCGTCGGCGCCACGATTTTTGGCAATGGTGACCACCGATAGTCCGTTTAAATAGCTCTCCCCAGGAGTTTGCCCGCCAAGGCAAACTACCTCGTCTTGCTCGGTTAGCATATCGCAAGCGGCTGAATCCATGTCGGGGTCAGATTGAACCAACAACACCTTATGGCCTTGCTCTTGAGCAACTCGAATGAGTTTTACGGCGGTACACCCACGAGCATGTATTAAAACGGTTTCAATCTTACCCATAAGATCGATTGCGCGAAAAACCTTAGATTCTTGCTCTTTGTTGTCGACACTGACGGCTCCTGAAATAACCTTATCGACAACATCGCCGACGGTTTGAGTTGGTAGCGTAATAGTTGGGTCAACGGCGGCCAATTTTTCGTCTAAACCGTCTGCAAAAGGGTGTTTAACCAGCCCTTGCATGGCACCTGGTTTGCTGGCCAGATAGTTTGATGTGGTGGCCATTGATGGTAAGAACGATGGAACGACCACACGCCCAGCAAATGGCATATCGGTGCCACTAAAATAATAAGTGTGAACTAAGGGGTGAGTAACAAAGCTGGCTTGAGAACCACCAGTGCAATCACCAAAGCCAAAGATCACAACAGGTAAACCGGTTTCGGCAATGAAGGCGGTGATTCGGTCGTTAACAATTGCCATCGAAAATAAAGAACTGGGTCCTTCCTTGGTTTGCATGCCTCCAGATGAAACAAAGCAAACCACCGGTAGACCGTGATCAGCGCAATCAACAAGCAAGGAACAGAGTTTCTCCGCGCCAGCCATATCAAACGCGCCAGCTTGGAACGAAACATTGGAAATAAGCGCTCCAACTCTGGCCATTTTTCCTTGGTCATCCAGCTTAAGCTGGCCAATGCCGGTAATCACTCCACACGGTGTCACATCGTTGTTTAAGGACTTTTCGATCGATTGTCTAAAGCCTGGAAAAGACACTGGGTTAGCGGTCATACGGTTGGCGTTGGTCTCTTCAAATTCGGAAAATAAGGTCGTTTTAAACGCTTCCACAGTGCTTAGTTTCTGGCGTTTATAGGAAGTCAGAACACGTTGTATCATCAAATCTTGATACGCCACGTTTAGCTGGTTCCAGAAATCTTTGCGCTTACCGATACGCCCAGGGTTGATCTGGCCGTTATACGATTTGCCACTCATTTGAGTGTCGATAAAGCGAGGTACCAAGGTTTCAAAGAAGTAGGTGATTAGAACCAATAACGAATCCGACATTCGCGGGAAATTAACGCGTTTCCATTCCTCTACGTCAGCTAAGAACTCACCACGTTGATCGTATTTAACAAAATGCGATAACCATTTGGCAAATTCTGCTTTGGTGTCACTGTCGACCACACCTTCGACCATAGCCCCGCTAATTCGAGAGCTTACCTTTTCTAAAGACGTGTCTAAAATCCCCCGAAGTGTATTTTCAGAAATGGACTGAAAAGCTTTGGATTCTTCTGCAATCTCACCGAAGTTGGTGACGATGCTGTTATACAAAGAATCGAACACCAAAATGTCTCTGAATTGATCTTGTAGGGTTTTGCGGATGGCCGGTTCATGCAAAGTATCCAATAAGGTCAGATCGGCTTCAGGTATATCAAGTGCGCTATCAACCCCTTGTTCTGCCTCGGGAAGGGCCGTTAGGCGCCGACTCATTTCAACAAAGTTAAAGGCGGCATCGGATTTCCAGCGATTGTACAAATACAGACACAATATAAAACAGAAACTTTTCTTAGCGTTGCGGTAGTTATTCTGGGGGTCGCCTAAAATAAACGTGGTTAGTTTGTTGCGATCAGTATTTAACTCGTCTCGTCGTTGTTTAAGCGTCGACCACGCCTTAGCTAGTTGTTCGTTATAAACCAGTTTTTCTGGGTCGGATAACCAGCGTTGAAAAGCCACTTCCCTAAGCTGTTGCGTGCGCGTACTTAAATCGCCCTTGGGTATTTCTTCATCCGCTAGACGCCCATAGGCTTCTACCGTCGTAGAATGGATTCGGCAACGTATTGACAGCGAACGTAAATACATCATTGCGTGTGAATACACACTAGGGTATTCACTCAAGTGCTTATAGAGTTCGAAATTAGCCGCCTTTTGTAGCGCGTCAAACGAGTGTTTGTGCAATTTTTCAGAGCGAACATTATTCACATAATCAGCCGCAACCTTTGGATTTTCTAACACTTCACGTTTAGCGTCTGTTTCGATTTCCTCAATGCCGGTGAAAATCGAGGCGATCAATTTGCCGTTCTCGGTAACGGCATCGTTACTATCGCTTGGATCCCAATCAATCACACCATCGATAGCACCACTGCGATAGAGCTCTGATGGCGATACGCCTACATAACGAGCACTTTCTTGCCAGGACAAGTTGTATTGACGAGCAATATTCGCTAGGCCCTTAGGTTGAATCGTATTAAACGCACCGCAGCGTACTGCTAACAAAAGATTCGTGGTGGCCAAAGGAATGGCTCCGCCCGAGTAGCCTAGGCCATAAATCACACCAATGCTGGGCACTTTTGCAGCGGCCATCACTGCAATTAATCGTGAGACCGAGTGGGCCTGATTTGTTTCGTTAGCCTCGGTACCTGCGTCTGCACCTGGAGTGTCCATAAATGTGACAATGGGAACTGCACGATTGGCGTATTCATCCACTAGACGACAGGCTTCTAAATGATGCTCAGGTTTCCAAACTCCATTCGCAATACTGCGGTCTTGGGCGATAAAGGCAACTCGACGCGTTTGATTATTGTATTCTAAAGAAATTTCTACAGAATAAAGTGGGCCTAATTCGAATTCGCTGTGAATTTTACCGCGAAATTTACTAACGATATCGCGCGCACTGGGTCGGCTGATCGATTCAGCAGGGTCTAATACCGTCGCGACGTAGTCGTCGACAGCGAGTTTTTTTAGAGATTGACGAGTTTCTTCGACTTTCGCCGGGCTAAGCAGACCTGAAACTTGTTGGTGCCACTTAAATGGATGTTTGTTGCCGTTCAATGAGAGATTTTTTGCTCGGCGTTCGACGTCTTTAAATAAACTTACTTGTTCTTTATTATTCAACGGTGTTTACCCTTAAATTTGATTACTGATACAGATTCTAAGCTGTATTTCTTCACCCTGTAATCTTTCATATCACGCGTTTGCTCTACAACAAATATTGCCAACAATCACTTTAATGCCGCCAATGGGCCATAAATTAGTCATTATGACTATTTATGTAAAAAGGTTCGGGTGAGTTTTAATTTTTCTTGTTAATTGTCGAGTATGCCATGAAACTACCCAATATTCCGAGTAGTAAATCACTGCTTTCGAAGCCTCGACCTATGGTTAGTTGAAATAATTCAGCGGCTAAACACAGTAGAGAAACAGAGACAAATATTGCTATCGATTTCGACTGGAAAAATGAGAACTTTGCGCCGTAAATCAATACCGTGAGTATCGTTCCGCCAAGAAAATGGAGAAAAAAGTCCGCATTTTGTTCGCTCCATAAAACCGCTTGATAAGGTATGCCGATTTTGTATAAAAAATTGTGTGGAACCCAGTGTGCAAAATTATAAGTTTGGCGGCTTACTATGTGGCTCATGACTGCGATGATAATTAGAAAAGCGCTCCGACAAAGCCATTTAGAGGCTTGGAGATAAAACTGATTCAACTCGTCGTTTGATTGCTTCATAATTCGATACACATAGACACTTGGAGTTGACCATAAAAGTGAGCAAGCTACAAATAAAGCCTCGCACTACACCCACCGACGCACCTATCCCGGGCTTAGGTCGAGTCATGTCTCACATACTTAGGTCGCGAGGTATCAGCAGTCCGAATGCCTTGGACTACGGCTTAAAGAACTTATTGCCCCCTAATGGTCTGAGTCATATTGGTGCCGCTGCTGATATGCTAGTGGATGCAATCACGGCTGGAGCCAGCGTGGTGATTGTGGGTGATTTTGATGCCGATGGTGCGACCAGTTGTGCCTTGGCAATGCGGTGTTTGACGGCCTTCGGGCTTAAAGAAGTCAGTTACTTGGTGCCAAATCGTTTTGAGTATGGTTACGGTTTGTCACCGGAAATCGTTGGCATGGCGGCAATGCGACAGCCGGATATAATTATCACTGTTGACAATGGAATCAGCAGTATCGCTGGGGTTCATGCCGCTCAAGCGTTGGGTATGTCGGTGCTGGTCACCGACCATCACTTGCCTGGAGAAGATTTACCAACCGCTGATGTGATCGTGAATCCGAACTTAGCCGGTGATCGGTTCGCCAGTAAAAATCTAGCCGGCGTGGGCGTTATCTTTTACGTGATGTTGGCGGTACGCGCGCAGCTCAGGCAAATTGATTGGTTTAGCCAAACAGAGATCGTTGAACCGAATATGTCTCAGTTTCTAGACCTAGTAGCTTTAGGTACGGTTGCCGATGTGGTTCCATTGGATCAAAATAATCGAATTTTGGTGCAGCAGGGCATGCAGCGAATTCGTCAGGGCAAGGCTTGCGTTGGAATACAGGCCTTATTGACCGTGGGGAAGCGGAATCCGCTGCGGCTCGCATCCTCCGATCTTGGTTTTGCCGTAGGCCCGAGGCTGAACGCAGCCGGTCGCATGGACGATATGTCGATAGGTATCGAATGCTTGTTGTGTGATAACTTTGACAAAGCGATGAGGTTAGCAATCGAGCTCGATCAGTTGAATCGCGAGCGTCGTGAGGTTGAACAATCAATGCAGCACGATGCTATTGCTATTGTTGATAAGATTGCGATAGACAAAGAGTCAATGCCAACGGTTTACTGTTTGTCTGATGAAGCTTGGCACCAAGGGGTTGTTGGCTTAGTTGCGTCTAGAATTAAAGATCGAGTGCTTCGCCCCGTTATTGCCTTCGCGCCAGGTGACGGTCAAAATGAATGGAAAGGGTCTTGCCGAAGTGTAGAAGGAGTTCATATTCGCGACGTCCTTGCTCGAGTTGACGCCTTGTATCCTGGCTTGATAAGTAAATTCGGCGGCCACGCAATGGCTGCGGGCCTATCGCTAAAGATCGAAAATCTATCTCGCTTTAACGCGGCCATTGTGCAAGTAATGGACGCGATGACGATTGGTAGAGACTGGCGCAAAATTCTATTGACAGATGGAGTTTTACAGGCGAACGAACTTACAATGGAAACGGCGGATCAATTACGGTTATCTAGCCCATGGGGGCAGGGCTTTCCAGAGCCTTTATTTGAGGGCGAGTTTGAGGTGGTCGAGTCGCGGCTTGTCGGTGAAACGCACGCAAAACTGAGGCTCAAATTGGTAGATGGCGGTCAAATCGTCGATGGCATATGTTTTTCATATCTTGATACACACGATGTCTTACCCGAGGGAATTGTGCGCCTGGTTTATCGCTTAGAGGTAAATGAGTTTCGTGAGAAACTTAGCCTTCAATTAATGATTCAACATATTCAATAGAATGACACTCTTTTTATGTTGTACTGAAGATTGCATGGTATATTAAACACAGTATTTTTATCAAAACGGAGTCTTGAAATGAGTTATTTAAATGTATCGTCTGGCGCAGTAGTAAGTGAATTACCTGGCGAGGCAAAAGCCGGCTTTGTACGTCGAACGTATGGCCATTTAGCAGCCGCAATCGCCGCGTTCGCTTTGATCGAAGCGCAATTGATTTCAATGGGCTGGGGCGAACAAGCCATGGCTTTGTTAGCCACCAGTAAATGGAGTTGGCTAATAGTATTGGGCGCTTTTATGGGAGTGGGTATGTTAGCAAACAAATGGGCTCACAGTGGCGCTTCTCGAGAACTTCAGTACGCTGGTTTGGGTTTGTATGTAGTTGCCGAGGCGATTATTTTCCTACCGCTTATTTATATGGCTCAATTGGTTGCTCCTGGTGTGATTCAGAACGCGGCGATCATTACTGCCGCATTAGTAACTGGCATTACATTAACGGTATTTACGACGCGAAAGGATTTTTCGTTTATAGGGCCGGCATTAGCGATTGGCGGCGTTGTTGCGATGGGAATTATTATTGCAGCGATTGTTTTCGGTTTTCAGCTTGGAATGTTTTTCTCGGCCGTGATGATCGTATTTGCAGCGGGCTGTGTGCTGTATAGCACCTCTAATGTGCTTCATACTTACCATGAGGATCAACACGTTGCTGCGTCGTTAGCCTTGTTCGCTTCTATCGCGTTGATGTTTTGGTATGTGGTACAGTTTTTATTGGCGTTTGGCGACGATTAGCAATATCACTTATAAATAGTTCGACCAAAAGAAATAGATCGTCCATTGCGGCGATCTATTTTTGTAATGCGAGTAAATAGAAATCATTAGTAGGCAAACCGTGCAATACAAACATCTTGAAGACTTGGTTGGAAATACCCCTCTAGTTAAGCTTAAGCGTCTGTGGCAGGGAGAGCACGTTACCGTATTAGGTAAATTAGAAGGCAATAATCCAGCCGGCTCTGTCAAAGATCGCGCTGCCTTGAATATGATCTTAAAGGCTGAAGAGCGAGGAGAAA
>CAYQVT010000074.1:0-14914 GCA_964420885.1 uncultured Gammaproteobacteria bacterium | reverse complement strand
AGTGCTTAAAGCAAACTAAATAGTTGTAGGGGTGGGGTATATTTAGTTTGGTTTTTAAATGAAAAACAACATGCGGATTCGGCTCGTTCATTCCGATACCGCACCCCTGTTATAACAAAACCATGATGGTGGACAGATGTTTATTAATGTCGATTAATCTAACTTTAATCTAAGGGTAAGGTTCGTGAGGCCAATTGAGTGCTTTATTAGAAATTAGTCTCATTTTTTCATCAATCTAGTAGTGTATAGACAATACCGAATACGTGTTCTCGGTATCGCCGATAGTAATCGCTACGGCATTATCGACCCGTTTTTTTAAGATGGCTTTAGCGAGCGGTGAATCAATACTGATAAAGTTACGCTTTGCGTCGGTTTCATCGGGACCGACAATACGATAACTCACTTCCTCGCCGCTGTCTTTCTCGAGAGTTACCCAAGCACCAAAAAAGACTTGGTTCTTATCACCCACTTGATCGACTACGTTTAGATCGGGCATGCGTTTTTGTAGGTATCGAATGCGCCGATCGATACCCGCCTGTTCCTTTTTCCGATAAATATATTCGGCATTTTCGCTGCGATCTCCTTCTGCCGCGGCCGCGGCCAAGGCATCATTAACGATGCGACGCTTGGCCCATAACTGTTTTAACTCCTTTTCCAGCATGGCGTAGCCTTCTGGCGTAATGATTGGGGTTGATCTAGCTTGTGGAGGACGCCAGCGGCTCATATTTTGCTCTTGATTGCTTATCGCACTGAGGTCATACTCGAGTGCCTGTGAGCGCGCGACGACAACATCATTAATAACGGAATATTGGATGATAAACCGAGCAGAACAAATTTTAAAACACACCTTTGGCTACGCGGAATTTCGCGGTGCGCAAAAGGAGGTGATTGAAACCGTCTTACAAGGTCAAGATTCTTTGGTTTTAATGCCAACAGGAGGGGGTAAATCACTTTGTTATCAAATACCCGGCCTAGTTCGGCCTGGTATGGCTATTATTGTTTCCCCGTTGATTGCGTTAATGCAAGACCAAGTGTCGGCGCTTCAGCAATTAGGCTTAAGAGCCGCGTACCTGAACTCTACCTTATCGCGTGAAGAGCACAATCGGGTGATGCGCGGTATTTACGATGGCGAACTTGATTTGTTATACGTTGCCCCAGAGCGGCTGCTTCAGGAGCATACCTTAGAGCGTTTGAGCTCGGTTGAGGTTTCGCTCATCGCAATCGACGAAGCACATTGTGTATCTCAATGGGGTCACGACTTTCGAGCAGATTATCTTGGCTTACATGTATTGCAATTCGCGTTCCCGGGGGTGCCAAGACTTGCCTTGACCGCTACCGCTGACGAGCGAACCCGAGAAGAAATTGTTGCACGGTTAGCTTTGTTTCAACCAAAAGTGTTCGTTAGCAGTTTCGACAGACCAAATATTCGCTACGCGGTGCAAGAAAAAGGAGAAGCGAAGGCGCAGTTGTTATCGTTTTTGCAAAATCACAAAAATCAGGCAGGAATCGTTTATTGCATGTCCCGCAATAGGGTAGATGGTATTGCGGCATGGCTAGCGCAACGCGGTATCAAAGCCTTGCCCTACCATGCAGGGCTCAACGCAGATGAGCGAGCGTCAAATCAACATCGGTTTTTGCGAGAAGAGGCGATCGTTATGGTCGCGACAATCGCGTTTGGTATGGGTATTGATAAGCCTGACGTCCGTTTTGTGGCCCATTTGGATTTACCCAAAAGTATGGAGGCTTACTACCAGGAAACAGGTAGAGCAGGGCGGGATGGCTTACCTAGCGTTGCCTGGATGGTTTATGGTTTAGCCGATGTTGTTCGCATTGCGAAAATGGTCCAAGACTCGAATGCCAGTGAGCAGCATAAACGTATTGAACGGAATAAAATCGACAGTTTGCTCGGCTGGTGCGAAACCAATACATGCCGTCGCCGAGCACTACTGCACTACTTTGGAGAAGAACGAAAAGAAGTATGCGGAAATTGTGATATTTGTTTAAATCCGCCCAAAACTTGGGACGCCACCGAAGACGCGCAGAAATTGTTATCGAATATTTACCGAACCGGTCAACGTTTCGGATCTGGGCATGTGATTGATGTGTTGCGCGGTAAAGAGACTGCAAAAGTCAATCAGTTTGGTCATCAAGCGCTGAGTACCTATGGCATTGGTGCAGAGCGAAGTGATAAACAATGGCGCTCAATTATTCGCCAACTTCTCGTTCAAAATTTTCTATTCGTGAATGATGAAATGTACGGAGCGATTCAACTAACGGAAAAAGCGCGGCAAATTCTAAAGGGCGAAACTAAGATTTTTTTACGCGAAGAATTGGCAGCCGTAAAGAAGGTGAAAGAACGCCGCCGCGCGACAAACGTGCCGGAACAAGATAAAGATCTGTGGGAAGCATTAAGAGCCAAACGTACTGAGCTAGCCGACGATTTAGGCGTACCGCCGTTTCATATTTTTCACGACGCCACTCTGATGGAAATGATGCAAAGCATGCCTTCGAACGACTCGGACCTTCTGAGTATTAATGGTGTTGGCGCGGTTAAGTTAGAGAAATTTGGTCAAGATTTTTTAGAAGTTATTGAGGAATATTCCTGAGATGTTTAGAACGCCTACATTTTGCATTTTTTAATGATATTCATCCTCTCATACGATAAAATGGACAGATATTTGAAGATAAGGAAATTCAAGGTTTGTACGTAATTACTAGAGGGTTTGTCGTAGTTAGTTTAATGTTAGGGTGGTTGAGCAACATCGCGACTGCTGCGCCTCTAGAAGGTTTTGAAAAGGCGATAGCAATCAAAACACCAGTTGCTGATTACCCGTTCAGCCAGTTGCATGATAATAGTTCCGGCGTGGCAGAGTTGATTTATATGGTTGACAAACAAGGAAAGCCATTTGAAATAATGGTATCGAACGCCAGTTTATCAGCGTTTTCAAATATGGCTGTTTACGCGGTGAGGAAATTCCGCTTTGAACCTGCGACCTTGAATGGAAAGCCGGTAGAGAGTGTCCAGAGGCTGAGGTACAACTTTAGAATTTCGAGACAAGATCATGGAGCCAGCCTTTTTTTGTGAAGCCCTATCGACGTTTAATGACGGTGTTGAATAAACCTCAGCCTGATAAGAAAAGTGCAGATAAATTGCTTGCTAAAATGAATCGCGTTGGCACAAAAAATTTATACTCGCTGACTTATGTTGGATTAGCTCGACTCGAGTATTCGAGGAGATTTGGCAGTGAGTCGGATCAGATAGATGCCTTAGAAAATATTGTCTTATTTGATATCGTAGAAGATAAAAGTGAGCGGGTTCTAGATGATGACGCCGCGGTAGGAATGGTCGTCACTTTGCTTGAATTGCTGTTGAAAAATGGACGTTATTCGGAGTTTATTAGCTACTATGAAGCGTTTAGAAAAATGAATCCGAAAATGAACGAAATATTTTCAGACGCTTTTGCCAGCGTTAATGTGCTGAGAAGCGGTAAGCAAGCTTTTGCCCAAAACATCATGATTGACGATAGAGGGTTTTCAGAATTCGATCTTTTTAAGCGGATTTTCTATTTCGACACTCATATAGGTAAGTTAAAAGAAGTTAAACTCCGCTGTGACACCAAGTTTTTTAAGCTGTCGCGCAATGATCAGTTAGAGTATCAGATACCGGAAAGTTGGGGAGATTGTAATGTCCAAATTTTGGGTGACCCTGGAACGAATGTGACGTTAATGCAGCAATGAACCACGTATTGATCACTAGGATGTATATTCAGGATTATACGATTTTGGTATTGAAAACTTCTGTTAGAAGTTTTCTTTAGAAAACGATTAGACGTCTTAATATCCTAAATAGCTGCTCATGACGCTCACGCCCCCCAACACTACTACATACTTGTCGGTCGCTCTCGCAATCATCACAGTGGCGCTTATTAGCACTGGTGCAATCGGCGATGGTGATATTTGGTGGCAGATGGCCTATGGAAGGTTTTTTCTTGAGAATGGCACCTTAATCCCGGATCACAGTCTCTTTAGCTGGACACAAGCCGACAACGCCGTGATTTACTGCGCCTGGGTGGCTGAGATCCTATTTTATTGGGTGTATAACGAGTTCGGTCTCAATGGTTTGTTTGCATTGAGATACTTTGCGATGTTGTTGCCAATTGCATTGGTCTTTTGGGTTGGTAAAAAACAACCTTCGCCGGCGTCTCCGATCGTTTGGCTGGCGTTTTTGATTTGTTATCTCACGTCGTATACCAGCGGAGGGTTAATAAAGCCCGAGTTATTTAGTTTCATGCTCATGGCGGTCACTGTAGCAAACTACTTTGCCATCAAGAGCGGTGGCGAGGATGTTTGGAAACTCGCTTACGTATTCCCGTTGGTGATTTTATTGTGGATAAATACTCACGGAGGTTTTTCCATAGGGATGGTCTTTCTGGCCCTGGTTGCCATTGGTGAAACGGTAAATTACTTCACTGGCGCACCTGGTGCCTTAAGCCTCAATAAGGCACGTCATCTAGCGCGCGCAGCGATCTTGACCTTGATGGGCCTATTTTGCACACCCTATGGTTGGGACTATCCGTTGCAATTATTTGAATCAGTGTTTTCTTTAAATCAGTCGCAACTCAATACCGTATCGGCCTATCGGAATATTTTTGATCCGAGTGTTGCACATCTGTTTCACCCGCTTTATCTCTACTTGTCGGCGATGATAATTGTACCGTTAGTTGTCGAACAATTATTTCGGCGTAAAGTAGACTATGCTGTATTACTGGTCACTGTTTTGTTTGCGGTGGCCTATGTTCGCTATAACAGGATGACGTATTTTTACGCCCTGATAATGTTATTTTCAGTTCAATACTTACTTGCGTTCAGTCACGGATGGAAAGCATTCATCCAAAACCGTTCAAACAGATCCGCGGTGCTTTTGTGGTGCTCTGTATTGCTGATGTTCGGCCTAGTAGGTCATCGGGTGATCGATATTTTAAAAAGCCCTTCAAACAATAGTTCCTTTAGTTTTGAAATCTCCAGTTTTAATCCCGTCACTGAGGCTGAGTTTATCAGTGATAATTTTTCAAATCAGAGGTTGTGCAATGGTTATACCGGAGGGGGGTATTTGCTGTGGCGCTTATCTCCTGAACAGAAAGTTATGATTGACCCTCGTTATTTTCCATACGAGTCTTGGTTTGATGATTGGAGACGGCTAAAAAGTGAATCGGGAGGCCCATTGTTGTCGAAGTTTGAGTGCGACGTTTGGTCGCTAAATCTTGGTTATCAATCTCTCTTGAGGTCTCTGGAGGCATCAAGCGAGTGGAAGCTTACGTTCGTTGGGGGGTCTTCGGCTGTTTATTCTCGTAAGTCGCCACTGGTGCCCGATGTGCCGACGCAAATAGGCGATGATTTAGGGCGCTCTCGTGACACAACTCCAGTGGTTCACGCTTTGAGTCTGCTGGTGAATAATAAGGAACTCAAATTGGCAGCCGAGTTGGCCGAACGATTGGATAATTGGTTCTGGGATGAAGTTAGTAAGTCGCGTATAGATAAAGCCAAGGCCTATACAAAAGGAGTTATTACGTATTATCAGCGAGAATATGGAAGGGCCTACAAGCATTTGAAGAAGTCACAAATTGCTCCAGAGCCAATAAGTAACCGTGTCGTTTTGATCAACGCCAATCAGTTTTTGACGCATCAGTTCTGGGAACGCGCTCGTTATTCAGATGCTCGAGATGTCGCCCTTGAAGGTGTTGGGCTCGAACCTGAGAATGCAGCTGGTCTATTTAATGCAGGTATCCTGCTGTTGGCTAAGCCGATCCCGGGTGCTGAGCCCTTATTGTGGCGTGATTATTTGATGAAGTTTATTAGTTTAACTAAGGAAAATACCAATTATGCCCCGCGTGAGTATGTTGAAATTGCTGAATCTATCATTCAATCCAGTCAAGTAGCGATCTCCAGCGTTTCTCCTCTTAGGCCGAGCAAGAGACCTTCTATGCTCGACCCACTCTCATTGTATTAAGCCGCTATTTTTTTAGGACGATATCGTTTTGACTGTTGAAAAATAAGCAGTGAGCCAACCACTCCAGGTAATATCCATGGAACAATGCCCGCGTAACCAGTCAGATACTCAGAGAGAACGCGGCTAGCCCCAAAAACGAAGAAGGCTGTGTGAGCGCCGATGCCAGCGCCGATCATCCCGCCGATGTGGGCGATTATTTGCTCGCCTCGGGTCACTTTTCGTTTTAAACAAAACCGCAAGTTTCCGATCGCTGTGACTGAGCAAAGTATAGCGAATATATAATATAGAACTGACAATGGAGAGCCACCCGAGGCAATGAATCCTAAGCAAAGCCCAACTGCAAGTAAAGCTACATTGATTCCTATATTGTCGAAACTGCGCATCATGGCTTGATTGCCCTTGGCTTTAACAGATTGTAAACCATGCCTTACTCCTACCAGTACTAGAATTGAGATAGCCAGTAAAAACAAGCCATTATTCTGCATTTGCTTAGCGACGCTCGCGCTGGTTTCGGCGTCAAAGTTCCGATCGGGAAATTTAAATGCGATCGGGTCTATCATCAACATCAGTGCTAATACGAAGGCGCTAAAGCCAACCGCGTACATCGCCTTAGCGTACCAATGGCCTGCACGTATATGCAGAGCGCTGCCTTTTTTTACGGCCACCGGTATCCAAAAAAGAACAAGTGATAGAAACCCAACAGCAATATGGATAAAGAGTAGTGCTTGATATGTAAATGACATAGTTGCCTCCGTCTGTTAATTGATAACAGCTTAGCTGGCATGGTTAGCGTTGGTAAGTGCGAAAGGTAATGGTTCGAAACCATGACTTTTGGCCTATGCAGCAAAGTAAAGAATAAGGAATAATGTCGTCATGAATAATCGGATAGGTATTTATGAACTGATCGGCGGGGTTGGTACGGCGTTGGTGGTAACGCTTATTAGCGGCTATGTAATGTGGCAAAAGCCAATATTCGTTGAAGCAATGATTTGGCAATCACTTATTGTGCTTGCGGTGTTTTTGGTCACTAGCCATAGACTCGAAGAGTTTAACGCAACCGGTCGATACGTATCTCTGTGGGTATTGCTGCCCTTGGTATTTGGCCTAGCGTGGCGTGTACCGGTTGATGTGTTCTTTATTTACACTATTATTTGGGTGGCGTGTACGCCATTCTTTATGTCGGCAAAGGCCTGTTGGCTTTGGTTGCTTATCGTTAATATCGCGTGGTTTGTGGTACGCGATGTGCTGTGGCAAACCGACGGCCCCTTGGTTCAAACATTGCTAATTACGACGTTTCACGTTTTTGCCTTATTGTCAGCGACCACGGCAAAAGAATCTCAAAATGCAAATGAAAAAACTCAGCAGCTGAATAGAGAGTTGCTGGCGACACAACACCTCTTGGGCGAGGCGTCACGCGAAAGTGAGCGCACACGGATTGCTCGCGATTTGCATGATTTATTGGGCCACCATTTGACCGCACTCACAATAAACCTTCAAGTTGCCGGGCACATAAGCCAAGGCGAAGCAAAGGAAAAAATTGATCAATGCCATGCCTTATCAAAACTGCTTCTAAATGACGTGCGCGAAGCAGTGAGTGCGTTACGAGATAGCCCAACCCTAGATCTTAGGGAATTGCTGGAAATCGCAGTTCGAGATATTCCTAGGTTGCATGTTTCGCTCAAGATGGAGGATCAATTACAGCTTGACGATGTCAATTATGCCGAAGTGTTTCTAAGATTGGTTCAAGAAGCAATTACCAACACCTTGAGACACAGCAAAGCTCGTAACGCGACAATCGAAGTGTGTCAAACGGAGGCACACATTTTTCTCAGTTACAGTGACGACGGCGGTGGCACTAAGGCCCTAAATATTGGCAACGGATTGACGGGCATGGGCGAACGAGTCACTCGGCTTGGCGGAGAGTTAACCATTGAGCACATAAATGAATTTAAGCTAACTGTAAGAGTACCAAATTAAGATGCCGATCAAAGTAGCAATAGTCGATGATCAAAACCTTGTTCGTAGTGGCATACAAAGCCTATTAAGTCTTTCTGATCAAGTAGTAGTGGTTGCCCAGGGTGATGATGGAGAGCGTGCACTTGGTTTAGCTGAAAAGCATCAGCCAGATGTAATTTTGATGGACATTAGAATGCCGCGTATGAACGGTATCGAAGCTATCAAGAGTTTGCGCGAGTCTGGTATAGATACACCGGTGATTATCCTCACTACCTTTGATGACCACGAATTAGTATTGCAGGGTTTGCAAGCGGGCGCGCAGGGATATCTGCTAAAAGACGTTTCGTTGGAGAGTTTGATCTCGGCAATCGAATCGGTTTACCGAGGCGAAACCATTGTTCAGCCAGCCATCACTGATACCTTGTTACGAGGCCTTAAGGCACAAAAAGGGGAGTTCGATTCTTTGCCAACACCAGAGCCGCTAACACTAAAGGAGATTGAAGTATTGCGCTTAGTCGCTAGTGGCTATAGTAATAAAGAGATATCCATTGCCCTGAGTAAATCGGAAGGAACGATTAAAAACCATGTTTCAAGTGTGTTGTCAAAACTCGGCGTCAGGGATCGAACTCGCGCCGTATTAAGGTCCCTCGAGGTCGGCATTATTTAGTATCCTGAAGCCTCCTCGTCTTTTTCAGCTTTAACAGCGATTTAACTCGTTCGTGAATTTCAATTAGATCATTTTGTGATTTTGGTAAGGTTAGGTGCACCTGCTACCGGGCGAGATAGTTTAGTTATTAGCCGTTGTTATTAATCAATGTTAAAGTATCGTTAGAATAAATATATTAAATAGGATGGGAAAAATGGTGGGGAAATCAAGATACGTTTCCATGGTTTGGGTTTCGTTGGGCCTTACCTTAGTGTTGACAGCTTGCTCTTCACCCACTGATTTTCATTCTGGACTGAACGCTCAACAAGTTGTTCCTGAAGTGGGTGAGGTACCTGAGAGAATTGGATTACCTCAGGGATGGAATCAAGAGGTGCGTAAGAAATTTTGGTTTACCAGTCAAGGCTCTCGCATTATTCCCTACAGTTGGTTTACCTGGCTAGAGCAACCTGATAACCAATCGCTATTTCGCGATGCTAAACACATGGAATATCTCAGGTACTTGCCAGCCAAATCTTCACCTGAAAATCCCTCAGGCCTTCCGATTGGATTTGTTGCCGCACAAGATTCGGAGTCGCAGCAACTGTGGGTCGGAATGACCTGTGCCGTATGCCACACCAATCAATTAGATTATGAGGGTAATAAATTTTTGATTGAAGGCGCACCCACGTTGGGAAATTTTGTATTGTTTTACAGCCGTTTAGTGGACGCCCTAAATCAGACTCAAAAAGATGACGATAAATTTGGCAGATTTGCTAAAAATGTCTTAGCCGAAAAGTATTCTTCGCAAACAGCAAATCAATTGCGAGAGGCTTTATCATCCGTTGCATTAGCGGCCGCTGAACGTCAAGTGGTCAATGATTTGCCTGAAAATTATCCATCTGACTTTACCAGCTACGCGCGTTTGGATGCATTTGGAAATATCCAAAATGCAGGTACGGCTTTCGCCTTGCACGATCTATCCAATCGTAATACACCCAGTGGGCCGGTATCGTACCCATTTCTTTGGGGGACCCATCAGTCCGATGTGGTGCAGTGGAACGCGTCGGCACCAAACACTCCGGTGGTTGGCCCGCTGGCAAGAAACGTGGGCGAAGTGGTGGGCGTATTCGGCGGTTTGAGCATGGAGAAAGCTCCTTGGTGGAAACGGCTGATAGGAATAAAAGTATCGTATTCCTCAACTGTTGATATAGACGGATTAGGTCGATTAGAGTCTTGGGTGAAAACCTTGCGTTCACCTGAGTGGCCAACAGCTTACTTTCCTCCGATCGACGACATTAAAGCAGGGCAAGGAGCAGCGCTTTTTGCGGCTGAGTGTCAAGAGTGTCATCAAGTAATTCCCCGAGAGAAAGAAGGTGATCACTACATTGCTAATAAGACACCAGTGAGTGAATTAGGGACCGACCCGGTAACCGGGATTAATGCTGACCGTCATTGTGCGCAAACATTGTTACTTGAAGGTTCCAAAAAGGCGATATTAATTGGTGATAAATTTTCATCTCAAGCGCCTGCGATTAGCATTCCCGTGAATGGCGCTATTGGTGTGATATTGAATGATCCGGGCGAGTCGCTAAAAGCGGGCTTGCGCCCAATAGAAACGCATAGTGATTCAGCGAAAGGTGGTGATATTGACGGCGTCGTGGCTCGTCATACAACGACACTTGAAGATCACGTGAAACAACATCTGCAAGCGCGTAACTCGCGATCAGTGGAAAACAGTGGAAAATCATGCGGAGCCCCAAATACCCAGTTAGTTTACAAAGGGCGTCCTCTTAATGCGATTTGGGCAACAGCACCGTATTTACATAACGGGTCGGTCCCAACACTTTGGGAGTTGTTACGTAAAGGTCCGGAACGTGTCGATCGTTTTTGGGTTGGTAGTCGAGAATTTGATCCGGTTAAAGTAGGCTATAAAACCTCTGAAGGCTTAAACGAGTTTAGAGTACGAGATGATCAAGGGAATGCTTTCCCAGGTAATTCGAATCTCGGACACGAATACGGCACTCATTGGTCTGACGAGCAAAAATGGTCGCTTATTGAGTACATGAAAACCCTCTAGCACCTTGCTTTTGTTAGATTAGTCGAGGCTATAGTTTAGTCACACGATAATAGTGAGAAACAAAATGAAATTTCCAGCTGCAATTGTTTTCGTAGTTATTCTTATTGGCTCTGTGCACGTGAGAGGTGAGAGTAACGGTTCAGTAATTAAAGATGGTGAGACGGTCGAAGGCAGCCTAGGCAAGTTGGTCAGTCTGAGTCAAGGCTGGGACCAAGCCACTCAAGCCGGCTTTTGGTACACCGGTGACGGTTCGCTAATTGTTCCTTACGACTATTTTTTAATTCTCGAGCAGGCTGATAGTCAGGAACTTTTTCGCTCGGATGAAAACATAGAGCGATTACGTTATACGTCGATTCCTAAATCGAAGTGGAACCCCGATGGAATGCCTGCGGGATTTTCGAAGAATTACGATAGCATTGGGCGACGAGAGTGGATGGCGTTGAGTTGCGGAGGTTGCCATTCAACAAAAATTTCTTATAAGGGAACCTCGATGGTGATCAATGGCGCGGCCACCATGGGCGATTTTCAAACCATGATGAGTGATCTCGAAAAATCCATGCTGGCCACTTTAAAGCGAGAGGATAAATTCGAGCGCTTTGCAAAGAAACTTTTAAAATCCGATTTTGATTCTAAAGATCGCGAACGATTGCGCGAAGACTTTGAAGCGAAAACCCAAAAAATCGTGGATTTTAATCACAACAATCGAACACCGTCAAAATTTGGTTTTGGCCGAGTTGATGCCTTTGCTTACGCCTATAACAACATCGGCGTGACGTTTCTAGGGATACCTGAAAATCACGTGCCAGGTATCGCGCCAGCAAATTATAATTTCATTTGGGGCACGGCGCAGTCCGACGTTTTGCAATGGAATGGCAGTGCTCCGAATCGCGCCCTAATTGCGCCCTTGTTTCGAGTTCTAGGTGATGTGTGGGGTGGCGGTGGCATGGCCAATTTGCATTCTGGGAGTTGGCCTCCTGGCTATGAATCGACGGCTGATTTTGAAGGCCTTGGAAACATGCTGACGTGGGTAAAGAATCTTCAATCGCCTAGATGGCCTGAGTTTATTTTACCCAAGATTGACGCTGACAAATCGGCTAAGGGGAGCGAGCTATACCAAAAGCATTGTGTCAGATGTCATCAATTGACGCTTACGCGGGAAGAGCAAATGCAACCGTACAACGCCGTGATGGTACCTCAAGCTGAGGTGGGTACTGATCGCGCAGAGTTAGTGTTGATTGAAGAATCGGTGCAAAAAACCGGCGTTTTAGAAGGGACGAAAATGGCGTATCTTGTAGGGGAAAAGCTGGGCGCTGAGACGCCAGCCAAAAATCTATTGAATATTACCAGTATTGGGGTGATGGTCCGCCACCCTTTGGACTCAATACGGCAAAGTTTGAGGAATTTTTCTGACCTTAAGGGCACTTTGACCAAAAATCTTTATCAGTACAAGGCGCGACCGTTAACGGGCATCTGGGCGACATCGCCATTCCTACACAACGGCTCGGTACCTAACTTGTATCAATTATTGTTACCAAGTGCTCAGCGTGATGACGTATTTTATACGGGGAATAGAGAATTCGACCCAGTAAATGTCGGGCAAATTAGCAGTAAAGGAGATGGCTTGTTTAAATACGATACAAGCTTATATGGCAATCACAATACGGGCCATGAATATGGTACTGAACTAGATGATCAACAGAGGTTCGAGTTGATAGAGTTTATGAAAACTCTTTAACAATCTAGTAGAGCGATAGATTTTAAGAGCGCATAGCGTTTGTTGGTGAAATTAGGGATACTACTTGTATTTCCAGTGACTCATGTTTTGTTTAACATTGGCTATATTGTTTAAGCTAGGGGAACACAATCGACAACTACTCTTCAACACTGCAGAACGCCTTTTTTGTGGATCAAATTAAAGTTGATCCAAACGCAAACTTATTGATAGGCCCGAATGGAGAAACACGTTTAGAACCGCGTGTTATGGAGATATTATGCCAGCTGGCCGACTCAGCAGGGCAGGTTGTGCTTAGAGATCAGATGCTCGACGAACATGGTTCCGATGAAGGGATCACTCGAGCCGTATCAATCCTTCGGAAATCTCTGAAGAACGCAGGTTCGCAAAATAAGATTATTGAGACCATTCCAAAGCGTGGGTATCGGCTAATTGCGTCGGTCATACAGCCTCAGGACGGCGTAGGTGAACAGCCGCAATCAACGACTTCGTTGGCTGTATTACCATTTCTTGACCTGAGTGAGAATCAAGATCATGGTTTTCTATCAGACGGTGTTTCCGAAGAAATTATCAATACTCTTGCAAGGCTATCGTTTTTACGAGTTTCAGGCCGCACTTCCTCATTCTCCTTCCGAGGTGTTCAAACAAAAATATCCAATATTGCGGCCGCGCTAGATGTGGCGTTTGTGCTTGAAGGCTCGGTTAGAAAATACGGTGAACGCCTGCGGATAACCGCACAATTGGTTGAGGCGGTTAACGATGAGCAAATATGGCAGAAAACAGTGGATGGCACGCAAGATGATATTTTCAAATTACAGGAAAAGATCGCACACGCCGTAGATCAAAAATTATGTGATTTATTTAACTGTGATTCTGATGCGAGTTCGACGAGCTCAGGGGCCTTAGAAAAAATAACGTCGAATCAAGAAGCTTATGCACATTTCCTCCGCGGGCGCCATTTAATGTACGAGTTGAGTGGCCAGCGCACGCTGCCTCGTGCGATTGCAGAATTTGAAAAAGCGGTTGAACTAGACCCTTCTTTTTCGACAGCATGGGCGAATTTGGCCATTGCCAATTTTACGCTCCCTGAATATTCAACCAGTTTAAAATGGGCTGAGCATATCAAGACGGCCAGAGAGCAGACTGAGCATGCTCTTGAGTTGAACCCCGACACGGTGTGGGCGCACCGCGCTCGAGCTGGAATTTTGACCTACGATTTAAAGTTTGATCAAGCTGTGACTGCTTACCAGCAAACGTTTGAAAAGGACCCCAGCAACCCTGAGTTGATGTTTACTTACGCCTATATTCTAGCGGCGATTGGCTTGCACCAAAAAGCCGATGAAATGATGAAAGATGCTCTTGGCAGAGAACCTCTTTTAGGCTCCTGGTACGCCGCGTTGGGAACAGTGCAATTTGGCTTGGGCCATCTCGATGCAGCCGAGACCTTATTCAGTAAATCGTTTGATTGTAATTTTGGTTATGGAGCAATTCTATATGCTCAGTTGCTCACCCATCGCGGCCGGATGGAAGAGGCTTTACAGTTTCTTAGCGACAATTTTGAAAAATTAGGATCGGTGACTCGTGAGCAGTTGAAATCCCCCATGGTTAGGAAAATAACCTATGCCGCGTTCTTTAAGAAATCGAAGCTTGCGAGGTATGTTGTTGATCGCTTGTTAACTAAGAGAATGAAAGATCCAAACGTCCAACCTGCGCTGGGAAATATTATCGGTTTTATTCTGATCGGTCGGCCAGAAAATTTTTTCCAACATGTTTTAACTAAACCCAACCCATACGTCGGATTTGCCATGAGCCGGATTTGGGAACCCACAGAAGAAGCAAAAAGTATTCGTATGCACGAGGACTTCCCGAATTTCGCGGAAAAAATAGGGCTGGTAAAAGCTTGGCAGAAATTTGGTTGGCCTCAAAATATACAGCCCTATGAAGGAACAGACGGCTCTAACGGTCAGTTTAATTGTAACTAGCGATTCGAAAAATCAACGGTTTTAGTTTAAGACATTGATTCGTAAAAGGAATTTTTCATCATAAAACCATCATGTTTTTTAAATATTACCCTCAGGACCTTTTTTGAGCTTGATGCGAATATTCTCTCAGCCAATAAATAAAAAACATTTCAATGTTTTTAGCTATGAGAGAAAGACGGATGCAAAATCTGATAATAAACGAGCTTCTTAATAAAACTCTTACTGCAAGAGATTTTATGAACTTATCGAAGCAAATTCCGGACGACAAGGTTCTTTTAATGGCATTGCAAAACCACCCGAATATAGATTTTGAGTCGGTAGAAGTGTCTGGCTGCAGGCTGAAGCACCGTGGTCAATAATTAACTTAGAGGGGTCAGTCATCAACAATACCATTTTGTCTGTTACTCCTGAAACTTGCGTGGGTAAGGGGCCGCCCAGGGGAGGGGGTTCTACACGGAGTTCTAGTGTTAAAAGGAGTCGAATGCTTTATCAATAAAAAGATAAGCGCGGCACA
>CAYQVT010000073.1:0-14964 GCA_964420885.1 uncultured Gammaproteobacteria bacterium | reverse complement strand
TCGCCTATATTAAAGGAGAATCAGTTGGTGAGTTATTAGACGCTGGCTATGAAGGTTACGTAAGTCGTATTAAACCTGTTAGAGGTGGAAACCTAATTATTATGAGTCGCACCAACAAGGCTCTACAACAGGCAGATAATCAGTTAGAAAAAGCGATGTATTGGGAAATATAAAAGATAGCCCCTTCGGAGATTACGCATACAAGAGATTAGTAATCGCGATAGAATAAAAAGGCCTGCGTTATGCAGGCCTTTTTATTTATTGAAGAACACTCTTCATCAAGATTAGTTCGACAAGTTGGCTGCTGCAAAATCCCAGTTTACGATTTCCCAAAAGTTTTTTAGGTATTCTGGTCGTGCATTGCGATAGTCGACGTAATAAGCGTGCTCCCAAACATCAACCGTTAATAATGGGGTAAGAGTTTCGTCGGTTAACGGTGTGTCAGCATTTTGGGTATTAATTATGGCAAGTGAGCCATCTGCATTCTTAACAAGCCAGGTCCAGCCTGAGCCAAAATTACCTGCAGCACTAGCGGTAAATTGTGTTTGAAATTCTTCAAAAGAACCAAACGCCACATCAATTGCATCGGCTAGTTCGCCTTGAGGAGAACCCCCGCCATTCGGTGACAAACTGTTCCAATAAAAGGTATGATTCCACACCTGCGCAGCGTTATTGAAAATACCACCGCTACTAGTGCGAATGATTTCTTCAAGCGACTTTTCAGCATCGACGGTGCCTTCAATCATTTTGTTTAGATTCACCACATAAGCATTATGGTGTTTGCCATAATGGTAGTCGATTGTCTCTTGCGAGATTGTGGGTGCTAAAGCGTCACGGGCATAAGGCAGCGCTGGTAATTCAATAGACATTTGCGGACTCCTGAATTGTCTCAAAAAATGAATTAATGGGTTTAATGGTCGGCAGTCTAGCACAGGTTTACAGCAAAGTTATGAACGCTTTATTAACTTCTTTGGTAGACAATTATATGTACTGGAAATTAATTTATCATATAAATCAAGCTTGTCACTAAAATGTAACCGAATTACAATACGTTGTTAAATATTAATGTTTATTCTCAATTATATAGGGTTCTAATAATTAATATGACTCTAATGATCAAGCATGGCGACCATAAATGAAAAATAATTACAAAATAAAAAATTTAAATAGAACTAAAATCGTCGCCACGGTTGGGCCTGCATCCGCCAATATTGATGTGCTAGAGAACATGATTGTTAACGGTTGCAGTGTGTTTAGAATTAATTTCTCTCATGGCTCGCATAAGTCTCATGGTGAGTCGATTGCGAATATCCGCCAAGCAGCTAAAAACTTGAGCCAGAACGTCGCTATTCTCGGAGATCTTCAAGGCCCGAAGATTCGTATCGGGGCGATTATCGGTGACTCTATTGATCTTGAAGTGGGGCAAGAACTGGTGCTTGACTCTGATATTCCCGATGATGCGGGGACTATCGATGGCGTCAGCTATTTATGTGATACCTTGGCTGAAAGCTGTGGCCCGGGCAGAATTTTGATGCTAGACGATGGCAGAGTTCAGCTAGAAGTGGTGACGGTAAGTGGTAATGCCATTCGTACCAAGGTACTGGCGGGCAGCAAGCTTTCATCACGAAAAGGCTTAAATCTCAAAGGTGGTGGGCTTGCTGAAGAGGCTTTAACGCCTAAAGATATTAAGGATATGGTGTTTGCCGCGAATCAGGATTTAGATTACATGTGTGTTTCCTTTCCCTCAAAAGCTCAAGACATGTTGGATGCGCGTTCAAAACTTGATGCTATTGGCTGTTCCACTAAACTTATTGCAAAGTTGGAACGCGCCGAAGTTGTCGCTTCAGAATCTGTGATCGACGACATGATTAATAGTTGTGACGGGGTGATGGTTGCACGCGGAGATTTGGCAGTCGAGGTTGGTTTTGAGTCCGTCACTTCCTATCAAAAACAGATTGTTGCACGCGCTCGTACTCTTAATAAACCGGTAATCGTCGCGACACAAATGATGGAAAGTATGATTGATTCACCGGTTCCTACACGGGCTGAAGTGTCTGACGTAGCAAATGCTGTTTTCGACTATGCCGATGCAGTAATGTTGTCAGCGGAAACGGCGGTAGGCGATTTCCCAATTGATGTTATTCAAACGGTTTACAACGTTATCATCGCCACTGAAGAACATGTAGCTACTCAAATTTCAAAGCATCGCGTCGAAATTGAGTTTGATTTTGTTGACGAGTCGATTGCGATGGCGTCGATGTATTTAGCCAACCATTTTAAAGCGGTGAAGGCAATCGTGTGTTTAACCGAGTCGGGCAGTACAGCGCTCTGGATGTCACGAATAAAGACACACTTGCCCTTGGTCGCAATGTCACCCAAAGACGCAACATTAAACCGAGTGGCTTTGTACAAAGGCGTTCGATCCGCTCATTTGCCGCATAATTCTGAGCGTAATTCGCAGATGAACGACGTGATCAAATATGTAAGAACGGCGGTGGAACTCGATAGTGGCGACTATGTCGTAATAACCTTCGGCGATGTGGTAGGTGTCGATGGGCATACAAATACCTTGAAGCTATTGAAAGTAATTTAGCCCCCCCAATCGGCATCGACGAAAAAGCGTTAGAAGGTGCCTTTTTTATCTTTGAAGCGCGTTACAACCATTGAAATCTCATAATAGATGCGTATAATTCCGCGATGGAAAATATCAAACAAGCACTCACCTTTGATGACGTTCTATTAACGCCTGCTCGGTCAAGCGTTTTACCTCGCGACGTCGACCTATCTACTCAACTTACTCGAGACATTCGCCTGGGTATCCCGCTGCTATCGGCTGCTATGGATACGGTTACAGAGTCACGCATGGCTATCTGTCTCGCCCAAGAAGGCGGTCTAAGCGTCATACACAAGAATATGACGCCTGAAATGCAGGCAAAGAATGTTTCGCGAGTAAAGAAATTCGAAAGTGGCGTTATAAATGACCCCATAACAGTTTCACCTAACACAAGTATTGGAGATGTGCTTGCGCTTACTCAACGCCACCGAATCTCAGGTGTGCCTGTGGTTGACGGTGACAACTTGGTTGGCATTGTGACAGGCAGAGATCTAAGGTTTGAAACTCGTTTAGATGAACCTGTATCAAAGGCGATGACACCTCAAAACAAGTTGGTTACGGTACGAGAGGGCGCGAGCAAGGAAGAAGTTCAGGGCTTGTTACATGAGCACCGCATTGAAAAGGTGTTGGTGGTGGACGACGCGTTTCACCTAAAGGGATTGGTAACTGTTAAAGATATTCAAAAATCGACTGACCACCCAAATGCGTCGAAAGATTCTAACGGAAATTTGCGAGTAGGCGCGGCGGTGGGAACCGGAATTGATACAGAAGAGCGGGTCTCTTTGCTGGCTGAGGCAGGCGTTGATGTTATTGTTGTAGACACCGCGCATGGGCATTCTGTAGGTGTTTTAGACTCTGTGAGTCGAATTAAGAAAGCGTATCCACACATTCAGATCGTTGGCGGAAATATAGCCACCGCTGCGGCCGCCTTAGATTTGGCAAAAGCTGGCGCTGATGCCGTTAAAGTTGGCATTGGCCCTGGGTCTATTTGTACAACACGTATGGTTGCAGGCGTTGGGGTCCCTCAAATAACCGCTGTCTACGACGTTGCCCAAGCGCTTAAAGGAAGCGGTATTCCCTTAATCGCCGATGGTGGTCTGCGTTTTTCGGGCGATATTGCCAAAGCTATTGCCGCAGGTGCAAATTGTGTGATGGTGGGTGGCTTATTAGCCGGAACAGACGAAGCTCCCGGAGAGATTGAATTGTTTCAAGGCCGTTCGTATAAGTCTTATCGAGGTATGGGGTCGATCGGTGCAATGGAACAGGGGTCGAAGGACCGCTATTTTCAATCTGGCGAGTCTGAAACAGAAAAGCTTGTACCAGAAGGCATCGAAGGCCGTGTGCCATACAAAGGGCCAGCGATCAATATCGTTCATCAATTGATGGGTGGTTTGCGATCAAGCATGGGTTATACCGGTAACGCTAGTTTGGCGGAAATGCGGGAAAAGTGCCAGTTTGTTCAAATTACTAACGCCGGCGTAGCTGAGTCTCATGTGCATGATGTCACCATTACAAAAGAAGCACCAAACTATAGAAGCTAATATTCTAGATAAGCCTAGGAAGCCCAATGACCGATATCCATAGCGATAGAATCTTAATCTTAGATTTTGGTTCTCAGTACACACAGTTAATTGCTCGCCGTATTCGAGAACTCGGCGTTTATTGTGAAGTTTGGGCTTACGATAACGACTTTGCAACCATTCAGGACTTTCAACCCAAAGGCATAATTCTTTCTGGAGGTCCATCTACGGTCACCGAAGACCATACACCGAGAGCACCAGAAGGTATCTTCGATATGGGTGTGCCAGTACTTGGTATCTGTTATGGCCTGCAATGCATGGCGGCCATGCTCGGTGGTGAAGTCGCTAATTCCGACAAGCGAGAATTTGGCCACGCTGATGTCGAGTTGTGTATGGAGAACTCCTTGATCAAAGAGGTGTCTCAAAGCGTATGGATGAGTCATGGCGATAAAGTAACAGCCATTCCAGATGGCTTTAGTATTATTGCCAAGTCAAGTAATGCTCCGCTGTGTGCGATAGCAGATGAAAAGCGCAAGTTCTATGGCGTTCAATTCCACCCCGAAGTTACTCACAGCGAATTCGGCGAACAATTGTTGAGCCGTTTCTCACATGAGATATGTGGTTGTGGTAACAATTGGTCCGCTCGAAACATTATTCAAGATGCGATCCAAACCGCTCGAACGCGAGTTGGCGATGACCACGTTATTTTAGGTTTGTCAGGCGGCGTTGATTCTTCTGTTGTTGCGGCGCTGCTTCACCAGGCAATAGGTGATCAACTCACCTGTATTTTCGTTGATAATGGTTTGTTACGGAAGAATGAAGGCGACCAGGTTATGGAAACTTTCATCGATAATATGGGTGTTCACGTAATTAGGGTGGACGCGGAGCAACGTTTTCTGGAAGAGCTTTCTGGTGAGAATGAGCCCGAGGCAAAACGCAAGATAATAGGGCGCGTGTTCGTTGAGATATTCGAAGAAGAGTCAAAAAAGATAGACAATGCCAAGTGGCTAGCGCAAGGTACGATTTATCCGGATGTGATCGAGTCTGCCGCGTCTAAGACCGGCAAGGCACAAGTGATTAAGTCTCATCATAACGTGGGTGGATTGCCTGACGATATGGCGCTTGAACTATTAGAGCCATTGCGGGAGTTGTTTAAAGATGAAGTACGCAAAATAGGGATAGAACTTGGCTTGCCTGCAAAAATGATTAATCGGCATCCTTTTCCTGGTCCAGGTTTAGGAGTAAGAATATTGGGTGAAATAAAAAAAGAATATGCCGATGTGTTACGCGAAGCCGACGCGATCTATATGGATGAATTGTACGCCAGTGGTTGGTATCAAAAAACCAGTCAGGCGTTTGCAGTATTTCTACCAGTGAAATCGGTGGGTGTCGTGGGTGATAATCGAGCCTACGATTGGGTCATCGCTTTGCGCGCAGTAGAAACAGTTGATTTTATGACGGCCAACTGGGCTCATATTCCCTACGACATTCTTGGCAAGATATCCAATCGTATTATCAACGAAGTACGAGGAATCAGTCGTGTAACCTATGACATTTCAGGAAAACCACCAGCAACCATCGAGTGGGAATAGTGTTGTATTGATTGTTTAGGAAATTTGCCACAGGCTAAGGAAATCTCTCGTTAAGTTATAAGGTAAAGATAGACACTCAAGCCTCATCAGTTCGGCACTCATCAAGCCGACAAAGACACTTATTAGTATCGCGCTTCGTATGATTTAAACGGAGTGCTTATGACTGCTATCTTTTCGCGTGATTTATTTGTAATCTCACTCATCGCCTTAGTTGCGGTGATGACTCATTGGGATGTTTGGGACCAAGGTGTATTGGCAATGAGTTGGAATAGCTCACTGGTTTGGCTTTTCCTAGGCTTTCAATTGTTCCGCTCAAACAAAAGTATAGACTTCCATTTTGACTGGATATGACTAGTCCCTTTGTCGTTACTGGCGCTGAGTTTTGCTGTATATGAAAATCTCTGATTAAAAACCATCACCTTCATTTTGATGCCAATCTTGGTTGGTGTATTTTCCAGCTATGGGCATCTTAAGTCAAAGCACCAACGTATTTGGGGGCTTAAACTACTCGGCGAGTTCTTACTCGGAACGTTTAGTGTTGTCTCATTGCTACCCGCTTCCTTTAGGTTTACCTGCACCAAGCTCGCGAACCGTTTGACGCGCGCGATCAGGGGGTCACTAGACGAGTAATCCGAGCGCTATTTTACTGCCGCTGATGTTAGTGATCATCTCGTTGTTGTCTTCGGCTGACCCTAATTTCGATTCGATGGTCGATGACTGTGTCGGTATTTTCGTTAGTTTGTTTGATTGGGCAGTCGTGAATAAAGCACTATTCGTGTTGCTTTTGAGTTCGCTTTTTCTTGCCGTCATTACCGTTCTACGACAGGAATACCATATCGATAATGAGCACGGAGATCCTTTGGTCGACAGTTTGGTCGCCGGTATTATTCCAAAAGCAGTGCTATTGGTATACCTTGCTTTTCTTAGCTTGCAACTGGACTACATAATCGTTAAGCGTCTACCGATAGAGTTTTCTGACACCGAGCGCTTGGTAAAGTCAGGGTTCTGGCAATTGTTTATTCTTTCGATCATCAATATTGGTCTATTTTATCGGGTATACAAAACACAAGTGTAATTACTCAATGGATTCTGTTTGTATACCTAATAACTAGCGCATTAATCCTACTCTCAGCGGGGTGGCGTATTGGGTTGTACGTTTTCTACTACGGCTTTAATTATGAAAAATTCTTTGCCAGCTACACAACGATCTACGCGTTTTTGTTGTTCGGTTATTTGGCTTGGGCCGTATTCTCTTCGATTCGCAGAGACATTATAAAGTTTCTATGTATTTCTTCTCTATGGATGTTTGCTATCGCCAATGTTCTACCAATCGAGCGGTTCATTTTTTCCGCCAATATCGCACTCTCGCGGCATACCAAGTCGCGGATTAATTTATTTCATCTCACCAACTTATCGAATGATATATATAATCAAGCAGCGCTCGCCCTCGAAGAGGGCGAATTTGACGATAAGCGCCAGTGGGAAAACTGGCTGCGTCATAAATCTTTGATCGGATACTCCCGAAAATGGTATCAAAGCAATCTGAGTCTAAGTTTAAATTGTTCGACCGGAACCATCGATAAATTGCCGGTTCGAAATTGGAAATTCCAATAAGGATTAATGAGCCCTAATTACGGGGCTCATTTTAGCGGCGATTTACGGAGTTGCAATGCCGGCCAAATCGATAAGCTGTATAAACTCACTCCGATACCCGTAAGGGTCTTCTCCCCTGGCGGCTTTCGCCATTTTTGAAATATCGGATAGGTTCATGTCACCTATGTACTTACCACCTTTTAGATATTGAGCGAAGCTGGCCGCAGCGATTGAGAATTTTACCTCATCGTCGGTACCGGTCTCTTTAACTTCGATAGCTTGCTCTATTAAGTTAGAGCGGGTGCCATCTGGTAATTTGTAGCGCATTTTCAAGAAGCCATATTCATTAGCGCTATCGAATGTACTGAATGTACCGGCTCGAGTGTCCTCGCTTTCATAGCGCAAAGGGTCAATGGACCGATTTTTTGAGTCCGTAAGAGAGATCTCGTAGATTGCAGTAACCGTGTGACCGGAGCCGATATCTCCTGCGTCCACCTTGTCATTATTAAAATCTTCGCGGTTCAAATGGCGAGTCTCATAGCCTACTAGGCGATAGTCGCTGACGGTATGCGGATTGAACTCAATCTGAAATTTGACGTCCTTGGCAATGGTGAAAAGAGTCGAATTGGCTAGATCGAAAAATACTTTTTTGGCTTCACTTAGGCTGTCAATGTACACGGCAACGCCGTTTCCATTTTGGACTAAGGTTTGCATCATATCATCCTGGTAATTATTGCGGCCAAAACCAAGAACCGATAGAAATACGCCATTCTTGCGTTTATGTTCGACCAGTGCTTTCAATGCGTGGTTACTTTGTAGGCCAACATTAAAATCACCATCGGTCGCCAAGATGATTCTATTCACAGCTTCGGGATCAAAGTGTTGCTCTGCGAGTTGATAAGCAAGTTCGATGCCTGCACCGCCCGCTGTAGACCCGCCCGAACTCAAGCGTTTGAGCGCCGTTAAGATCTGACCTTTATTCTTGACCTGTGTTGGCTCCAGAACAACCCCAGCAGCGCCTGCATATACAACAATACTGACCGTGTCACTGGGCTTTAATCTATTTAGTAGCAAGACAATGGATTGTTTAACCAGCGGTAATTTATTGGCGTCGCTCATTGAACCTGAAACATCAAGCAAAAATACTAAGTTACTGTCGGGGTTAACTTCAGGTTTGATGTCGTAACCTTTTATGCCGATATGGATTAATTTTTTCGACTCGTTCCAGGGGGAATCTAAAACCGAAACGCTGGCTCTAAATGGCACCGATTTTGATTCAGGATAAGGGTAATCATAGTTAAAATAATTAATTACTTCCTCGCTACGGACAGCGACCGGTTGGGGCAGAAAACCGCGTCGTAGTTGACTGCGAATCAGGCTATAAGAAGCCGTATCAACGTCAGCTGAAAACGTTGATATCGGGTTTTCTCTGACCAGCTTTAACGTATTTTCTTTGTGGGAAACATACTCTTCTCGTAAATCAGGTCGTCGGGTCATAGGCTGACTCGGAGATTCGGAAAGATTCAGGCTCAATGGCACTGGCGAAGAGAGACGTGAACGCTTTTCAGCGGTAACCGTGATCGGCTTTGGCAAAGCACCTGCTTGATTGGGTGTAATTAATTCTGGAGCATTAGAATCGGTCGAATATGAGGCCGAATCGGCGTCCTTCAACGTCAGTTGTGGATCTCGATTGTTTGATGCTTGATTTGGCGATGAGTTCTTAGTCTTAGGTTTTCGAGCCCGAGTTTCAGAGAGTGCCTTGGCAAGGGTTGATTCACTTAAATCTTCCTTAGATAGAGTTTGTTCAGTTGGGTTTGACGTGGTGGGGGCTTTCGGTAAGCGATCGACGAGAGCAAACGTTATCACGGCAATAATAACGGTGGCGAACGCTTTTCCGGCATTTGGGTTTCTGAGAAAATTCATAAGGTGGCTCCAATTTGAGATGTTTGAAGGCGAAGTGTCTTCAATACTCATAGGGCGATCAGAATGAAAATTTTCTTGGTTAAATTTTTGAGAGAATTGATTGACGGCCGAGCTAATAGCCGCTTTCTTTGCGTACATTCCTGCCTCAGGAATGTCATCATCTAATAGCGTATCAATATATTTGTCGTTCATACTGAACCTCGAGTTGTTTCGAGTTGCTTGACAGCGATACTCGATGAGGTGAATTTTTTCTTAAGAAGTTTGCGAGCTTGATGGACCCGCCAAGAAATGGTGCTTTCTTTAACGCCGAGTCGTTTTGCAGCTTCTGAATGAGAAAGCCCAGTGCCATAGACCAAAATAAGAGTGTCTTTTAGGTCTTGTTGAAGATTATTTATATGCTCGAGAATTTGCCTTGCGTAGACACGTTGCTCACTGTAATCCGCCGCGTCTACGTCAGACTCATGACGTAGACGCTCGCTAGACGTCTCTCTCGGTTTACCCTGAGTTGGGCTTTTGTAGAAATCTTTGGCGCAATTGATTACCAACCGGTACAACCACGAAGTGAAACTCGATTGTTGTTTAAATTGATCAATCGAGCGTGCAAGTTTTATGCAAGCAAGTTGGGTAATATCTTGAGCATTATGCTGATCTCCACACCAACGATAGGCGAAGCGATAAATCGTGTCGTAATGCATCCCCAATAGTTGCTCAAAAGCGCTGGCATCGCCGGCCTGGCATTTGTCTATAAGAATGCTCTCAAGCATTTGTATTCCCTGTCACCACAGGAGTGTCGTGTTTCTTAACATTGAAATCTGATAAATATTGCATAAAGCCTCATGATCCATTTAAATTTAACGCAAATAAGGGACTGTTGTTAGGGTATGACGATACGAGCACGCAAATCCTTGGAAAGAGTTAACGAAAAGTGAAAGTTTCTTAAGAAGATGGTTAAAAACTGCACCTATTACGTAGGTGGGTGCTAACATTCGCGGTACGTCAATCTTCTACATACTAATCACTTGCGCGCTCCAACTCAGCCTCGCCGTCAAACTGGATTCACCTTGATTGAAATCATGGTGGTGGTCATCATTATTGGTGTTATGTCGGTTGCGGTTGTCTCCTCTTTGACGAGTAATAGCGATCGCGCTGCACGTTTGCAAGCGAATCGATTTATGGCAGTAGTAAATGAAGTACGAGATGAGGCAATTATCAGTGGCGACAATTTTCTGCTTATTGTTGATGAAAGAGCGGGTGCATATCGTTTTGAGACGACTCGATCTCAGAATGTCCAAGCAACTGACTTGTTGCTGAAAAAACGAACGGTCGACAGGAAAGTAGAGCTCGAGTGGGAGGTGTTAGATATTATTGATGATGACGGAGAATTGGATCCTCGAGTGTTAATCTCTTCTTTAGGCGAAATTACGCCGTTCGAAGCTCGCTTTTTAGGGACTGAATTGAGCTACGTTGTGTTAGTCGACGAAGAAGGTCAGCTCGATAGAGTAGACGGTCGAGATGTGAACTTTTGATGCACTGTAAGGAATTAGGGCGAGCGCGAAAATCGCAAACAGGTTTTACCTTGATTGAGGTATTACTGGCTTTGGTGATCGTGTCTCTGGGGGTTGTCTCGGTGATACAGCTTACCGCTCGCCACGTTAATAACATTGGTGAACTGGAAAAAAGGATGCTCGCATCGTGGGTTGCAAGTAATCATATTGCTGAAATACGACACGAAGCCAAGGTGGAGAGAGTGCGTGAAGGAGGCCAAAACGAGCGTTTCGAAATGGGTGGTCACGAATGGCGCTCGAGAGCACGAATTGAGGAAACTGATGTAGAGCGAGTGTTTCTATTGACGGTTGAAGTGTCTGATGACAGTAATTTAGAAAAAAAAGTGTACGCCAGCATGACCAGCGCGATTACCGACCGTTTGTGATCGTATGGAGTCGGCTAAGCATTTAAAGCGCGCATTTGGTTTTACTCTCATAGAGATCATGGTAGCGGTGGCGATATTCGCTGTAATCGCAAGTATTCTTGGGCCAACTTTGTTTCAGTTCCTAGAGGTTCGAGATCGAGTAACAGCTAAGCAAGATCGGTTAGAGGGCTTACAAAAAACGTTCCTATTTTTAGCAAATGACTTACGTTACGCCAGTAACCGTTTAGGAAAGGATGAATTTGGCGAACCAGCAGACGCAACCATGACGGTTGGTGAAGACAGTTTGCTTGAACTAACCGCAGCTTACCCTGATTTGAATTTAGGCGGGCTCGGCGTCCCTAGGCGGGTTCGTTGGGAGCTCGAGGATGGCGTCTTACAACGAATACAATCACCGGTGATTGACCCCGACGGAGACACGCGTGTATTAAAGCAGTCGTTATTGCAAGAGGTGAGGGCCGTTGATATAAACCTCAGTATTGTTGAAGATGGCCGCGATAGTACAAGCGATAAATGGGAAGAACAAACAAGGCTACCAGATAAAGTAACAATCGCTCTGACGATGGAGAACAAAATTGAGTACCGACGCGTCTTCACTATGTTGGGTGGTGACACTCTAGATGCGGTCGCAGCAACGTTAAACTCTGGTCAAACCAACCCAGCTAACCCGCCCGATACCAACGACAATGAGATTTAATTCTGTAAATATGCGCCAACGACAAACGGGTGTCGTCTTGGTAGTAGTGATTTTGGCGATTGTCTTAATGGTTACCTTGCTAGCGATCATGATCGAGGATCAACACATCTTTATTCGCAGGCTCGGTAATCAACGAGTAGTCGAGCAGGGTTATCAATATACTCAGGGTTTAAATGCCTGGGCAGAACGGGTGTTACATGACGACGCAAATCGAACGGTTGATCACTTGGAAGAAAAATGGGCGAAATTTGGCAGGCCTGATGATGATGAAGAATTTGAGGAATCACAAAATGATTCGTTTTCCTTAGAAAGGAGTACCGCTGCAGCGGCCCAAGAGGAGGGTGACGACGAAGCTAGCATCGATTTTGGTCTTGACGAGGTAGAGGTCTCTATTGATGATCTTCAAGGGCGCTTTAATTTAAATAACCTTGGCGTCAAGGAACCTCAATCGGCGGCATCGCAAAAGCGGATATTCCTAAATTTATTGGAATTATTAGAAATTGGAGAATTTGAAGAACGAGATCGTTTACACGGTGCCTTAGTCGACTGGATAGACGAAAATGATCTATCCGGTCCAAACGGTTTCGAAAGCGGTGATTATGGAACCAAGCGAGTTCCTTATTTTGCGGCAGACCAAAAGCTTACTTCAATTGGTGAGCTAAAGTTTGTGCAAGGTTTTAATCAAGAAATTATTAATAAACTCAAACCTTATGTGTCGGTATTACCGGTAGAGGGTGCTAAAATAAATATTAACACCACGAGCCCTGAAGTGCTTGCCAGCCTAAGTGCGAGTACGGTTAGTGATACATCTTCGGTCGAAAGTTTTCTTGCTCTTCGTCAAGCACCAGAGTTTCAAGGTTTTAGCCAAGTTACCGCCGCCGAGACCGCCATTATTGGAGTCTCGGCTTCTAATGCTCGAGCGGTTCCTGGAATGATGCAGGTTAATAGTCAGTTCTTCCAAATAAATGCTAAGGTAACGCTGGGCGTTAAAGTATTTTGTATGGAATCACTCGTACTGCGCGAAAGTGCGGGTCCTGAAGGCGGTACTACGCCGAAGGTGACGATGTTAAACCGCCATCACAGTACGCTCTGTGAGGAACAAGCACCAATTACAACGAATAGCGATGAAGATTTATCTTAATTTAGAAGCACCCTACGAATGGGCCAGAGTCAGTGCCAGGACCGTCGTCGCCTTCGGGGAGGTTCCAGAAGTTAGTGACTACCCTATTGGCGACGACGATGAAGTAATTGGGGTGGTGCCAGGTGAGTGGGTCACAAGTCACCGAGTTACCTTACCGGCGAAAACTCGAAAGCAGTTTAATACGGCTTTACCTTACGCTTTGGAAGAGTCGATCTCAGAAGATGTAGAAGATATGCATTTTGTTTGTCCCAGCTGGAAAGCAGGCGAGGAATGTAAGGTTTTGGTTGTTTCTAAATCGAAAATGCTGGAATGGCAAGGTATCGCGACGGATCACCGTTTGCCGATAAAGCAATTAGTGCCAGACCATTCATTAGTGCCGTTCCATGACGCTGCGGATTGTTCTATAGCCCTACGAGGAGATGTATTACTCGCAAACCATCGAAACGGGGAAGGAGTAACTATCGATAGAGATTTTATCGATGTTTGGATGATGGATATTGCAATGACTGACATCATTGCCGTAAACGATGAGTCACTCACCCAATTGCTTATTGAAGACTACCCTGATCGAGATTTTCGATATTGGTCGTTTGGTAGTAAGTTAGCGCATTGGCTTGAATACCAACAAGCGCTTTCGATTGATCTTTGGTCCGATCTTTATCGGCCGCGTGTCAGCCGTGTGAATAAAAGAGTATTTGCAGCACCTCTATTGATATTGGTATTGAGCATGGCTTTGAAATTTGGTTATGACTCCTACCGTTATTTTTCCTTGCACTCCGAAATTTCGTCGGTTCAACGCGCATCTCAGGAAATATTGACCAAGAGGTTTCCAGTGCTGAACAATGTCGCCCCCGGTACCGAGCGTGAAATGATGGAGAGAGCTGTTTCGCGGATTGGCGGTCCGGACAAATCCAAGAGCGTACATAATATGCTTGCACAAGCTTCGTTGGTATTGAATCAGCAACGCGTGAGTCTCAACGACATTGTGTTTCGTAATGACGAATTAGTGATCACTTGTTTGTTGAATGATTTCTCTCAGGTTGACTTGCTAACAAAGCAATTTAATCGCCGTCAGGGTCTTGCCGCCACGCTCCAGTCGTCTGCCTCCGAAGACGGCAGGATTATTGCCAGTTACAGCATTAAACAAACGTAGGTTTAGATGATGAATTCTTTTAAGAAATATTGGTCTGAATTACAATCTCGCGAGCGCTTGGTGCTTGGCTGGGGGGGCTTTTGCGTGACTGTTATCCTATTTTATGCATTAATTTTGCAACCCTTGTATCGCGCAATAGAGCACATGGAATCTGTGCTTCCTAGCTTGCGGAGTAACTTAGTATGGATGCAACAAACCGATGAACTTTTAGAACGTGGAGGCCGACTACCGGTTAATAAAGCAATCCGAGGTGCGAGCGAGTCACTCTTATCTGTGGTGGAATCTACTGCCAGATCAGCAAATGTGCGAAAATCGATTCAACAAATGGTGCCGGACAAAAATAATAACGAAGTGCGGGTAGTGTTGGAGGATGCGAATTTCAATCAGTGGTTACGCTGGATTGATACATTGTATAAACAATACAGCGTTGATATTCGACAGGTCAGCGCGGACCGAGACGATGATAAACCAAATGTCGCCGAAATTAGAGTCACATTTTTTAGAGCTAATTGAGCGGCCTATGAAAAGTTTGTACCGCTGTTAAAATCTAAGATGTTTAAATCGTGTTGCATAAAAAAGCCGCAGTTCTAACTGCGGCTTTTTATTATTGATCTCGAAAAACTTAACTCTAACGATGATCGGAACTCATTTCTCATTTTGATTGGTCAAGCATATAATCAACAATCGCTTTAATATTATCGTCAGTCAATGCGGGGTTTCCACCTCGCGCCGGCATCGCATTGATTCCATTGATCGCGTTGTCATAAATCGTGTCAACGCCATTTGCAAGACGATCAGCCCAAT
>CAYQVT010000072.1:0-15026 GCA_964420885.1 uncultured Gammaproteobacteria bacterium | reverse complement strand
AGCATCTTTACCGAGAGTGCGCTACCGTTATACATCTAGTGGGCTCCGTTCTCTTATTTGTTGGAATGTGACATTAGACCACAGCGGGCCCAAATTAAAGTGATCGTATTATCGGATATTTCGACGCAGAAACCCAATCAAAATGGCCAATCAATCGCTACTATTGATCAGCTGAATAATAGAAATACGTCTAGAATTTAAAATAAAAGACGCCAAATATCATTGTCATTGCAAAGGACCTAAACGTGCCGTCTCCTTTTGCTTTTATAACCTTATTAAATAAGACGAATTCCATGGCGTGAGCCAAGAGCAAGAATAAACCGATAATTTTAACCCAATATGCATAGGCATTCGGAATAAGGCCGGCAAATGCGATTGCAAATATTAGCCAAAATATCAAGGTTAGTATTTTCATGATGGACCTCTTCGCCCTAGGGATCATTCAAGTTACCTTCCCAATCCGTCTAGAATAGGGAATCACGTTCGTGATTAAGTAACCACGCTTTGCGATCTGTGCCCGAAGCATACCCCGTCAGTTTGCCGTTAGCTCCAATAACGCGGTGACAGGGTACCACAATTGTTAGCGGATTCTTGCCGTTAGCCAAACCAACGGCTCGCATACCCTTTGGATTACCAATCTGCTTCGCAATATCGCCGTAAGTACAGGTTTGGCCACTTTCAATGGTCAACAGAGCCTTCCATACAGTTTTTTGGAATTCGGTGCCATCGGCATCAAGCGGCAGATCAAAGTCTTGGCGTGTTCCCTGAAAATATTCACTCAATTGAGTCTTAACCAATTGAGTGACTGAATTTGCATCTCTAGGTTTGGCATGATCAACGAAATAGATAGCCTTGACCGCGTTCTTGGTGGCAGTGGTTTCCATCATGCCAAGGGGGGTAGTGAGATTGTCGTAATAGAGTGTCATGTTAATTGATTCCACATCTGAAAAGTAAGGTAACTCCGCCATGGTCGGGTTCGTTCTAGATCGGGTTCTCGACCCAGTGCTTTAATCGCATTTTTCAAACCCAGGTCTCCTGCCAGCCAGATATCAGGATCTTTGGTTGCCCGTAACTTTACATAGTTTGCAGTCCACGGGCCAATACCTTTTAGGTCTAGCCAAGCGTCTATATCGTCTGGGTCTTCAGCGGTAATGAAATGCTCAGCCAGCCGGCGAATGGTGTCTTTACGGGCACCGGGCATTCTCAAAAATTCAAGAGGGTTATTAACCACGGCTTCCGGAGTCGGAAAAAGCTTTCGTGATGAGTCGTCGTCTGACGTCAACTCGACGCCCAATTCATCGACAAAAGTGGTAACCAGATTGCGTGCCGCAGCGACGGACACTTGTTGGCCCAAAATAGCGCGAATACCGGCTTCAAAGTTGCCCCATATACCAGGTACACGAAGCCCTCTTTTGTAATCGACAAAACGACCTATCTCTGCGGATAATTGTTGATCAATATCGGCAATCGGCGCATCGACATCGAACAATATTCGAAGCCTAGCGACAATCACATTTAGATAGCGGTACTCGTTTAAATACAAATTCAAATTAAACAGATGTTTATCTGGTTTAGCCGAAATAGTGAAATGGCCGTAGGTTGTATAATATTGAATGGTTCGACTGTAACGATTGTCATCGGCCCATTCCAAGCCCGGAATCAAGCGTTTCTTAAGAAATTCAAACATTTCTGGCCAAGCGTATGGCGGCCGATAACTTAATTGTAGATTTAGTCCACCGACCTCGCTTGAATCACGACGGCGAATTTCCCTTGGGGTTAAGCTCAAGTGCTGCTTGATCGCCTCGTTGAATCGACGGACGCTGTTAAAACCGGATGCATAAGCAATATCGCTTATGCTTAGAGAGGAATCGTGTAGCAACTGCTTGGCAAATAAACATTGTTGATAGATTGCGTATTTTTTGGGCGAGGTGCCCAGCTTGTTTTGAAACAACTCTCTGAGGTAGCGATCCGAAATCCCCATGCGCTTTGACAACTCTTGCATCGATTGTTCTTGCAACGCGCCTTGCTGTATCAAATTCAATCCTCTCTGAAACGTTGTTTCCGAGCCTAACCATGCACAGGATTGGGGAGCACTATCAGGTCGGCACCTTAGACAAGGACGATAGCCAGATTGCGCCGCCGAAATCGCCGATTCATGATACTCGACATTTTTCTCATGAGGCGCATTCGCCGGGCAAATTGGGCGACAATATATACCAGTCGATTTAACCGCCGTGAAAAAAACACCATCAAATCGAGCGTCTCGCGTGAGACGCGCTTTAGAATAACGGTGGGTTAATTGTTGATCTTGAACTGCGCTCATGCCGCTATTCTAATTCAAGATCAGTTAATAACTAGCGGTTTTCGGAAGTGTATAATTTATCGTCAAAAAAACCAGCAAAAGCGCGAAGGACCAATGAAACAGCGAAGCGGCATTGGTACGTTTCTAACCACTTGCACGCACTTGCTCAGCGCTAGCCAACGTGCCGCCGTTGTTTTCAATCAGTGACGCCGCCTCTTCTACCAATTCTAGGTTGTTTTTTTGACAGCCAAACGGTGCATCTTCCAAGCCAACACGAACATGTGCTCCTAATTCTACCGCCAAGGGAATAATGTTTTGCACATCAGCATCCAGGCCTGACATCATCCAAGGCGCTTCAGGTGCGACATCGGCTAAATGAGCCGCGTAAAATCGGATGGCCCTCTCTGAAGGAGCCATTCCAAACAAGAGGTTGTCCGAAAACATTACTCTATAAATCGGGGTTCGCACCTGTTCTAAAGAATCTGCTATGGCTTTTCCTAGACGCGCAAATCCAGGTTCATATATTGCATAGGCAGGACGCCAATCATCGGCAATTGCGAGTTCCAATAGAGCACGAATATGCGCGTCTGGGTTAGCGTACAAGAAACCGTCTGACTTGGCTGCTATCTGCGATGTATGGCTTATGTTAACGCTACCAGGATCGACCACACCCCATTCTAGTAATCCTCGCTCAGCAAGCACTTTGACTGGGGCAAGCCGCTCATCAATTACCCCGCTCAAACCGAGAGTTGGGTAGACGATCGCGTCACATTGTTCACGTATCCCTTCGATCACGCGGGTATAACGGTCGGCATTCTCATATGGCTTGCCATCGTCATCATAGACGTGTAGATGGATAATCGAGACGCCTGCTTCCGCACAGGCTATACCTTCGGCAATAATCTCCTCGGTGGTAATGGGAATATTCGGCTGGTACGCTCTTCCCGCACCTCCGTTTAAGGCAACTTCAAGCCATACTGTACGCGAGTTCATGCCGTTTATAGGTCTCGATATGAGTCGTCTTCTCGATCAACCAATCGTTGCATCGCGGCAAACTCTAAATCACCCGGAGCAGTATCGCCCATACTCGCCATTTGCAGCTTCATAAGTTGTTCCGTTTTTTCGGCAATCTCAATCGACACAGGCACAATTGGACGGCCAGTTTGATCGACCGACGTCTGTATTTCGCAGGACCGCTGTAGCGCCGACATATTAAAAAACATTTCCGCAATGGTTCGACCACAGGTCAGGAGACCGTGGCTGCGAAGAATCAGCATGTTTTTCGTGCCCAAACTAGCAATAAGATCTTCTTTCTCACCTTCAACCACGGTGATGCCTTGGAAATCGTGGTAAGCAATTTGATTATGCAGAAGTACCGAATAGAAATTATCGATTCGTAAACCATCTTTTTGACAGGCAACTGTCATGCCAGCGGTGGAATGAATGTGACCAATACAATGCGCATCGTCACGAGCGCCATGAATTGCACTGTGAATCAACATGCCAGCTGGATTCACAGGATAGTCACTGTCTTCAACAATTTGTCCATTGATGTCGACCTTAACTAAATTGGACGCGCTGACTTCCTTATAATGCAAACCGTAGGGGTTGATCAAAAAATGATCATCACCACCCGGTACTTTCACCGTGATATGGTTATAAATCATCTCGCTCCAACCGACATAATCAAAAATTCGATAACACGCTGCGAGTTGAATGCGAATGTCTTTTTCAGCTTGGTTCATTGACGCTTCTCCACTTCATTTTTCTATTTAGGTTCTTTCAAGCTTTGAGTATAAACCGCTTTGTTTTGTTTTTTTGTTTAAAGCTCGAAAAATTTAGCCCTGATTTCAGGGCGATGCGAGTTGTTCGTTTACATAGCCAATATTTGCCAAGTTCAAATCCTCGCATTATAGTAATACTGGTTACCAACTAATAATCGCGCTTTTTGTTGACAGAGGGCGGTAAATTACAGTTCCTGTGTGGAGAGAGATTCATGAAATACGCCATCGTTATCGACTCTGTAGCAGCGCTTCCTGAGTACGTTTTGCAGAGTCGGCCTATTCACATTCTCCCTGTCACAATTTTAATCGACGGAAAAGAAAAAGCCGATACAACCGTCGCATCCGAACTCAAACAAATATACGCTAGCGGTCGTATTAACAGCAAAGCACGAATAGACACAATCCCGCCCACGGCGGAACAGATTAGGGAGTATATGAAAAAGGAAATCATTCCCTTTTATGATTACGCGATTTGTCAAACCACGTCAGCTGAAAACAGCCCAATTTACCAAGCCTTCAGCGATGTCGGCGCCAGCATCGCTAAGGATGCTCGTGAATTGAGAGATTCCTTAGGAATAGATCACCCGTTTATGATGACCTATGTCAACAGTGGAACCTCAAATGCGGGCCAAGGCTTGTTGGCGATGTACGCCGATGTGCTTTTGTCGCGAGGCACTGATTATCAGAGTTACAAAGATCAAGTCGAAAAAATCAGGCATTTCGTTAAAGGTTACACCGTTGTTAAAGACATTTTATATACCCGAAACCGCGCACATTCTCTCGGTATTTCCTCGGTAGGTTTTTCGAGAGCGTTTATTGGACAAGCGATGGGAGTATCACCAATTACACGCTTCACCAGAGACGTTATGACACCTATTGTGCTCAAACCTGGCTTTGAAAAGGCGGTTAATCGTACCTGCAAATACGCAATCGACCGAATTCGAGACGGCTTATTGTTTCCGATGGTCACCATAAGCTACGGCGGCGATTTAAAAGACCTTGATGACTTTGAAGGAGTTGCGAAACTTCGCAGTATTGCAAGCAAGCACAACGTCAAAGTAGTAATGGGTATGATGAGCCTCTGTGGCAGTATCAATTACTCTACCGGCTCGTTCAGTCTTGGAATTGCGCCGAAGGACCAAGACAGTGAACCCTAGACCACGCAAGCCAAAATTACGATACGTAGCCTAAGGTAGTGTCGACAAAAGATCGGTTACTTGCCCTTGTCGGTGACCAAATAAAGTAACGGCCCAAAAGAACCCGAAAACACAGTAAGCACAACAAACGGCCAAGGGTTACGGCCATTTTTTTTGGCTTCAGGAATCATCCAAGTCAACAGCAGAATACAGGCGATCACTAAATCCGTAATCACTTGCCAACCCGCAGGGCTGTGACGATGATAATCGAAGATACCGAAATATCCGACTTTAAATACCGCATACGCAGTTAAAATAGAAAAAGGAATTAGTATGATAATCGACAGCATTTTTTTGCTCATGATGTTACCTATATTCAAGGATTAAGTTAGCGTTTAATAAATCTAGGGTATTGTTCGCTAAAAGCGGAACTTAAATCAATTACGTCAGAGGTTATTGAACTGCTGCCGCGAACATTGTTTACTTAGAAAACAAACCTGCGAGAGTCATATTGATATGTTGAACACCATTCCCAACACCGATTTTACCAACAACTTACGTGAGTGGCGTAAGTTACGTAAGATGTCCCAATTGGATTTGGCTCTGGCCGCCGACGTCTCACAACGTCATGTTAGTTGGCTAGAAACCGGCCGCAGTCAACCCAGTCGCGACATGGTAGTCAAACTTTCGGAGGCGATGGACGTGCCATTACGTGAACGAAATTCGATATTGAATTCAGCCGGATTTGCCGATCTGTATGCAAATAGGGATCTATCCGAACCGTCTATGGAGCCGGTCGCGCACATACTTTCAGACATGCTAGCTCACCATAATCCCTACCCTGCGTTTGTCTTAGACAGGCAATGGAACATCAAAATGAAAAATGAGGCGGCAGATACATTATTCGATATTTTGGGTGACCCGGAACAGGTTTGGCGAGACGTCGGAGACACAGGAGAGTTGAATATCGGCTTACTCACCGTTCACCCTCAGGGCTTGAGGCAATTCATTTCTAATTGGCATGAAATAGCGGCGCCATTCATGCACCGACTCAAAAAAGAAGTTGCCGAAATTGGAGATCCAAGCATGCGAGCTCGGTATCAACAATTAGAGGAACTGGTGGGAGAGATAGACAACTCTGATGCAAAACCGGAACTATTGCCTGTTTTGCCACTGGAAATAGATTTAGGTGGTCCGGTGTTAAAACTATGCTCGGTTATTTCAACCTTCGGCACCGCACAAGACATTACCGCCAACGAACTTCGAATTGAGACGTTTTACCCCGCGGATGATTTGACTCGAAAATACTTCAAAGAATAAAGGATATGGTAAAGCTTGTTGATAATTTTAATACCAATCTAAACCCAGACCGTTAATCTAAAGAAACCAAATCGCGTTAACTAAAGATCTGCATTGCTTGTATTACGAATACTAACTATCAAAAACGACGATATTGTCTACTTTGGTGAGTTTGTTTTCCAAACCGGCTTTAAGTGTTTGGCCAAAACCGGCATCACTTAACATCTCGTCGACCTCGGTGGTATCAGCTAGCGACTGATAAAAATCAACCGGTCGCCTGAACATCCAAAGCGAGAATGGCAAAACAGCACGATCAGCTTTGACATTTTCAACCTGAAAGCTGTGCATACCAATAAATCGCTTCACTTGCTTAGCGCCAGCATTCTGTGCACGCCATTTGCTCAAACGTTGGTCAGTATCTACTAAGACTGGAAGTTGTTCCTGGGCCATACGTTGTAAGACAGGTATCAAGGTATCGGGAATCTCATCATTAGCCAGAAAATCACCTTGCGGCACCTTATTGCTGATCATTCGCTCGACCCACTTACAAACTTCTGGAGCAATGAGTTTCATTAGCTCGCCGGGAGCTGGGTCACGATACAAATGAGCATACATTGGTCCGATTAAACCAAAATCACCAATTGACGGACGACCACCGAAAAGAAAGTCGTGCTGCTTAAAATGCTCGTTTAGGTCGCACAGTAGTTGTTCATACGAGGCTTCCAGGGCGGGAATATTGTGCTCAAGGATACCCAAGCGAGGTACAAAGCCTTTAAACTTAGCACCCACTTTTTTGCCGAGTATTTGTTGAATAAATTTAGGTGCCTTGGGGAGTGCCATGCTACCAAAGGCGGTATAAATAAACTTCTCGTTCTTTTCAGGGAAATTCCAGCGATAGTGCATCGCTGGAATCACTAACCATTCATCGCCGTACACTTCCAAGAGTAAAGATGCCAGCTTTTGTTTTGGCGAGGAAGGATATACCGAACGCTGCGGATACGCCTCTTCCATGGCGTCGATAATTACCGTTGTGTCTTGAATAACAATGTCATCTTCGGTTTGGATAACCGGAATATATCGTACTCCAGTACGCGGAATTATGAATGATTTATAAACGCTCATTGTCGACATCACTTCTTCGAACTCGATGCCTTTCTTTTTCAAGTAAGATCGCACCTTACCAGTAAAAAGTGAAAACTGAGACCCATATAATTTGATCATAAAACTGTTCCTAGTTAATAAACCTCAATACGTGAGGAGTATTAAGATAAGTTATCAAGGGTAATTGTATCTATCCACTCAGGCAGCCTTAGGCTACTTCAAATAAGCCCGCTGCGCCCATGCCACCACCGACGCACATGGTAATAACGACATACTTAACGCCACGTCGTTTGCCCTCGATCAAGGCATGACCAATCATACGTGAGCCACTCATACCATACGGATGGCCAACTGAAATAGCGCCGCCGTTTACATTCAGTTTATCGTTATCAATGCCAAGTTTATCACGACAATAAATCACCTGAACCGCAAACGCTTCGTTCAATTCCCACAAACCAATGTCGTCCACGCTTAGCCCATTGGCTTTTAACAGCTTCGGCACTGCGAATACCGGACCAATGCCCATTTCGTCAGGTTCGCACCCGGCAACGGCCATCCCTCGGTAGATGCCCAGCGGTTCAATGTTGCGTTGTTCGGCAACTTTAGCATCCATCACAATTTGAGCTGAAGCTCCGTCTGACAGTTGAGAAGCGTTACCGGCGGTAATCGTTCCGCCTTCAACCACGGTCCTTAAACTGCTTAAGCCTTCTAATGTGGTTGCGCGCAGACCTTCATCTTGACTAACGGTAACGTCCTGCTTAGACGCTTCCTTGGTTTCTTTATCGTATACAATTTTTGTGCAATCAACCGGCACCAATTCATCGGCAAAATTACCAGCTTCATAGCCCGCGATGGTACGAGTTTGGGACTGAAGCCCATATTCGTCCATTTGGTCACGGGTAATACCGTAACGCTTAGCCACAACTTCGGCAGTCTGCAACATTGGCATATAGATATGCGGATGCTGAGCGATTAATTCTTTGTCGACCGCGCGATGCAAATTCATTTTGTCATTCTGAACCAAGCTAATACTGTCGACGCCACCACCTACAACGGTTGTCATGCCATCAGAGATAATTTGCTTGGCCGCTGTCGCAACCGACATCAAGCCAGAGGAGCATTGGCGATCAATTGACATACCCGCAACGGTAGTTGGCAAGCCAGCTCTTAGGGCGATTTGTCGTGCAATATTCCCACCTTGTGCGCCTTGTTGTAAGGCTGCGCCCATGATCACATCGTCTACTTCGACGGCGTCAATACCGGCACGATCGACCGCTGCACTGACAGCGGCTGCACCGAGGGTCGCACTGTGCAGATCATTAAAACCACCTCGGTACGCTTTGCCGATGGGTGTTCTCGCGGTCGATACAATAACAGCTTCTCTCATGTTGATTCTCCGTATTTAGTCTGGGTTTAAATTTATTCGGGTTGTCTGGTTCTCGCTACGAGGGAGAACCACGTTGATACGCGGCAAGTCGCGCTTGTCTTATGCTGTTAGGAATTTAGCTTGGGTAAACTCTGGACCGGGATAGGTATAAAAGCCTTGGCCCGATTTATATCCTAATTTCCCTTGATCGAGGTAAGACTTGATAATGTCAGCGAATACTTTACTGCGCGCGTCATTTCGCGCGCTAACGATATGCCAAACGGTATCTAAGCCAACCTGATCCATCATGCCAAACGGGCCCGCCATGGTACCAAAATTGACCATAAATGATCGATCAATATCTTGAAAACTACCAACCTCGTTTGCAAAGAGATCCGACGCCTGTGCCAATATTGACATCAACATGGCATTAAACATATAGCCCGGGTTTTCTTTTTGCACAAATACAGGAACCTGATTGATACGTTTACCAAATTCCATTAGCAAATCAATCACCGGTTGATCAGTTTCAGGATGAGGCATGACATCTACCAGTGTCTGATTGAACACATCATGAAAATGCAGCGCGCAAAACAGTTCTGGTTGCTTAATCGAGTTAAGTAATTGAGACGGTAACAGGTAAGACGTATTCGTGGTAACGATAACACCGTCATCTAACCGGGACGTTAAATCGGCGTAAAACGCTTTTTTAAGATCTAGATTCTCAGTCACCGATTCACTGACCAGATCAATGTCGCGTATAGCCACGTTCATGTCGCTTGTTACACTCAGATTAAGCTGCGCCATATCCGCTTGCTGCTCCGAAATCTTATCGTTTTTCAACAAACTGCGCGTTAGCTTGGCTTGCATTGATTGTGCTATTTCAAGTTGCTCGTGGTTAAGATCGAACATCTTCACCACGTAACCGTCCAAGGCGCAACGAAGAGCAATGCGCAAGCCTAGTGTGCCTGCGCCTGCGATCATTACCGTATTAATATCATTGATGGTTTTCATAAATAATGAACTTGGCGAAAAGTCTAATTTGAATACGCTACTTGATTGTATTGGTGTTGGAAGAAATCGCCATTTCCAAACATCAGATTAATCATCATCATGCGCTTATGATAATGGCCAACGTTCATCTCGTCAGTTAAACCCATACCGCCATGCAGTTGTATTGCCTCGTCGCCAACATGCTTTCCGTTCTTAGCAATCATTGTGCGTAGCGCATTTAGCATTTTGCTGGCGCGCTCAGTTGAGGTCTTGTCGTCACTGAGTTCTACCAACGTGCCGATCAATAGAGACTTGGCCTGCTCATAGGACATAAAGGTATCGACCATGCGATGCTGCAATGCTTGAAATGAACTGATTGTCACGCCAAATTGTTTACGCGTTTTGGTGTATTCCACAGTAGTTCGATTGAGCACTTCCATAATACCCACTGCTTCAGCGGACAAGGCAACGTGCGCCATATTGAGCACTTCATTTATTGCAGGAGCTGCGTTATCTAACTCGCTGATCAGGCGAGCTTGCGCACCGTTCAAATACACATCAGCTACCTGTTGCCCATCCATTAACGGATAAGCATTAACGACCACGCCCTCAGCATCCGCGTCAACTAAGAACAGGCTTAAACCACTTTCGTCTGTTTGATCACCACAGGTTCGAGCTACAACGATAATTTTATTAGCGTGTGCTCCTCCAAGTACCACTGACTTATGACCGTTGAGCGAATAGCCATCACCTGATTCGGTCGCGCTTGTAGCGATATTACTTGCATCAAAGCGAGCTTGCGGTTCGTACAATGCCACCGCGCCCATCAGGCTTGCATCGATCACTTGTGGGATCAACTCTGCTTTCAAAGCGTCGTCGTTGCAGCGCTCTAAAAGCCCGCCAAACATAATCAAATTAGCAAAAACGGGTTCAACAACTAGTGCTTTGCCAAACTCTTCCATAATCGCGGCCAGATCGACGATACTGCCACCGTAGCCACCGTATTCTTCGGCAAATGGCACAGATAACCATCCCAGCTCAGCAAAGGTATTGTAGTGTTCTTGGCTAAATCCATTATCGGAGTCCGCGCCCACTCTACGCTGATCGAAGTTGTAGTTATCTTGCGCCCACCGGACGATGCTTTCTTTGAGCAAGTCTTGCTCTTCACTATAATCAAAATTCATTTTACACTCCTTAACTACAAACCTAGGACAGCTTTGGCAATCACGTTGCGCTGCACTTCATTAGAGCCACCGTAAATCGTGGCGGCACGCCCATACATATAGGCTCGACGTGATTCGGAGCCAAGTCGATGTAGATCATTTTCGAAGCTATCGAGCTGCAAGGAACCCGAATAGGCACCAATTGCCTGCATACGAAGCTCTTGCAATGCCTGTTGAATCTCGGTGCCTTTAATTTTCAGCAAGGACGATTCAGGACCAGGAGTCGACCCTGATGACAATTTCGCTAAGACACGAAGCTCCATGTATTCCAAGGCGGTTAACTCGATTTCAATATCAGATAAACGCGTCTGAAATTGGGGGTCATCGATCAACTTGCCTTTGTAGTTGGTTTGTTCCTTTGCCAGAGCAATGATGTCGCGTAACCAACGGCGACTGTCGGCAACGCCGGCAATAGACGTTCGTTCGTGCGCCAACAATGCTTTAGCGTAGGTCCAGCCTTGGTTCTCAGCGCCGATCAAATTCTCTTGAGGCACGCGTACGTTATCGAACACCACCTCGTTAAGAGAATGATGATTGTCAATTGAGTGGATTGGATTGACTTGAATGCCCTCTGATTTCATATCAATCAGAATAAAACTGATCCCTTGTTGTCGTTTATCAAAAGTGCCGGTTCGCACTAAACAGAATATCCAGTCAGCATTTTGCGCGTAGGTTGTCCAAATTTTTGCGCCGTTGACAACATAATCATCGCCATCTTTAACCGCTTTGGTCTGCAATGCAGCAAGATCCGATCCGGCACCCGGTTCAGAATACCCCTGACACCACCAATCTTCACTGTTTAATATTCGAGGTAAGAAACGTTTCTTTTGTTCGTCGTTGCCGAAGGTAAAAATGACCGGCGCAACCATCTTCACGCCAAAGGGCACTACATCTGGGGCACCAGCATCACAACGCTCGGTTTCGAAGATAAATTTTTGAACCGGTGTCCAACCAGTTCCACCCACTTCTACCGGCCAGTCGACGGCAAACCAGCCTTGCTCGTTGAGCTTGTTTTGCCACTCAACTATGGCACTTTTATAATCCTTAGCAGTTTCTATTTTTTGCCTTAACTCAGGAGTATAAGCGCGTTCAAAAAACGCTCGAACTTCTTGTTGAAACTCGAGGTCTTCCGATGAAAAATTGTTATCCATCGTGTGTCTCCAACATTGTTTTAATAAATTATTAGCGCCCGAGTGTACTATCCACGGCGTGAAAAACTAGGAAGAAGTTACGGTTCTTGGAATTAATTAGAAACGGTATTCTATTAACGTCGTAAAATAGACATTTGCTTCTTAAAAACAAACTTTTCTTATTAAGAATACACAGCAAATAGGCATTTAGAATTAATTTCTCTATTTAGAAGTCCGAAATCAGGCGGGTTCCAATAGAATTATCACCCTGAGAAATAGCTAAAAAGCCGCCTTCCAATACCGCATTAGTGATCGCAATAGAGCCCACGCCTTGACTTAACAAGCCTAGCGCTTCCTGCACTTTAGGTATCATTCCATCGGTGATGATGCCCTCTGAAATTAGCATTGCCGCCAACTCTGGCGTTATCTCGGGAATACGGCTATTAGGGTCGTTGATATCTTTGTATATGCCACCCACCATTGTCGATAAAATCAGCAAGTTCGCACCCAGTGCACTAGCGATGGCAGCTACGGTAGTATCGGCGTTAATATTAAACACCTGTCCACCTCGACTAATACCAAGTGATGCAATAACGGGCACTATATTCATCGATAACAAATTATCAAGAAGAGCTGTGTTAATTTCGGTGACGTCGCCAACCTCGCCCATATCGACCAAACCATGTTGGACAAAGCTCATTGGCGGTCTTTTTTCAGCTTGTATGAGTGAACCTGAAGCCCCATGACAACCAAAGGCGTTTATACCAGCACCAATAAGCGCTGACACTAAGTCCACATTAACCTCACCACATAAAGCTTGTTTTACAATGGTTAAATCAGCCTCACCGGTTAGTCTGCGGCCTTCTATCTTAGTCGGAATCAAGCCATGAATTTCTTGTAAGACATTGAGTTGTGGCCCACCGCCATGCAATACGACGCAGCTCCAGCCATCTTCAACCAGGTCTTTCAGATTAGCAGCAAAGGCTTCTCGATCGGCGGGTTTAAGCAACATATCACCGCCAACTTTAATCACCGCTTTCGGTTTAGTCTTCATGGCTTAACTACCTTTATGGCCACATTCCGGGTTGTTGAAGCTGGTAGGCATTGTCATGTCCTGTCATCAAGTTAAAGTTTTGTATGGCCTGACCTGCACCACCCTTTATCAAGTTGTCCAGAGCTGCAATTGCGCATAAAGTGCGTCGACCTGAGACTGGGTCAGTTTTTATATCCAAGCCGATTTCAATCCGCAATGTATTCTTAACCGACACAACTTCCGGGGTCATTCCCTTAGGTAATATAGTGATTAAAGGAAATTCAGAAAAATAGTCTTGATACTGTTGCCGCAATTCATCTTCACTGGTTCCTTCTGGTGCATCCAATTGGGCAATCGACATCATTCCTCTACTTAGAGGCGCTGAGATTGGAACAAAGTCTAAGGAAACGCCCGCACCACCTGCCGCGCTTAATGTTTGAATGATTTCCGGCTCATGTTGATGGTTGAAAACTTTGTATGCCTTTATATTGTTGCTACGCACCGTGTGATGGTTACCTGCTTGAGGGTGTACGCCGGATCCGCTGGAACCGGTTAATGCGACGAGTCGAACGTTTTTATTACTGAGTTGACCACTGCCGGCTAAAGGCAGCAAAGAAGCTGCAATACAGGTCGCGAAGCACCCTGGGTTAGCCACGTATTTAGCCCCCCTAATGTCTGAGGCATATAACTCAGGCATTCCATACACGAAACTGCCTAAGCGCTCAGGGCACGGGTGCTCGGGCGCGTAAACACGGGTGTAGTCATCTAGGCTCTTAAGTCGAAAATCACCAGACAAGTCAATAATACGCACATCGGTATCAAATAACTCCATCGCCACTTTTGCGGTAATGATGTGTGGCATTGCTAAGAACACGATATCGGCGCCATCGACACACTCTTGTGGCGCTATATCCTGCAATACCAGATCGCTCATCCCGTAGAACGTACGATGAACTTGGCCAATATTTTGGCCGATATGATCTTTACTGGACACACGAAGCAATTCTACGTCGTCCCGTACTAGCAAGTTTCTGAGAAGTTCGGCCGATAGGAATCCTGAGCCGCCGATGATTGATACTTTTGTTTTTACAGTCATGGTGATCTAAAAATAGTTTTTACAATTTAGTTGGCGCAACAACCAACATCGCGCGTTGACCAGGTGGTACGTTGGTGATAGGAAAAACAAAACGTTCATCGTCTTGCTGAGTCCGGTATTCATAATTCACATCGGAGGCCAAAAGGTACCCCTTTGGGAACGACGAGAAATTCTTGGCGTCATCGGCGAAATGCAATCTAAACGCTTCGCTGCGTTTAATGACTTCTTCGACAACCGCAAATACCTTGATATCTCTCGGTTGTCGGCGGAATTGTTCACGGCCTGAAATTAAATCTCGAAGTCCTTGAATAGCACTACTAAAGCACGACATGTCGTTTTCCCCGAACTTTCTAACTTTGCCTAATTCAATGGTAAATGAGTCAGCACCATAGTCATGACTGGTAAAATAAGAGAACGTACCTGCGGGCTTGCTGGATAATAAAATCGCTTGAAGACCGCAATGTTCAAGAAATGCCAGTTGTGATTTCGACCATTGGCGTTTGTGCAGGTATGGATAGACAGCGAACTTCTCAAACTCGGAACCTCTTATCGCGGTTTGTAGA
>CAYQVT010000071.1:12120-15120 GCA_964420885.1 uncultured Gammaproteobacteria bacterium | reverse complement strand
CAGAAGATCTATCAAACATACTAAGGGACTTAACCGCAGGTGGCGCACAGGGTGCGGCAAGTGAATTTACCGTTCAACCCGATGAGGCATCAAACTCTTTAATAGTTAAAGCCAGTGGCGCACAATTAAAAACCGTTCAATCGGTAGTCGATAAATTAGATAAGCGTCGTGCTCAAGTATTTGTTGAGACAATCATCGCTGAGGTTTCACTTGATCAGAGTGCAAGTCTGGGTATTAACTGGAATGTCGGTGGCGCACGAGGTGCCACGGCTGGCGATGGTACTACGCCTGGAACTCCCGGCACAGGCAATTTGATTAACCGAGATCGCCCAGGTGAGCCTGCTGCTACTCTTACAACCGGCCAAAATTTTCAGTTAGGAGGTACCGGCTATAATTATTCATTACTTGATTTAGGTCGATACCAGCTTGATGTTATCTTAAATGCTATTGCTTCTGACACCAACAGCAATGTGTTGTCGACGCCGACCATTTTGACTCTTGATAATGAGGAAGCCGAGATCGTGGTTGGACAAGAAGTGCCCTTTGTTACCGGCAGTTTTAATAATGGTTTTAATAACAATACAACAGATCAGAACACGGGTGGCAACGTGCCAATCGGCAATGGGTTTCAAACCATCGAGCGTCGCGACGTTGGTATCAGTCTAAGAATTAAACCTCAGATTAATGATGGCGATACTATTCAACTAGAAGTGCTACAAGAAACATCTGCTATAACCACGGCTGTTGTTGCGGGAGTTACCGGTGGTGTGATTACCAATCGTCGCTCTATTGAAGCGGTGGTTCAGGTCGATGATGGTCAAATTGTTGCTTTAGGTGGGTTGATCAGTGATGATATTGAAGATACCGTAAGTAAAGTCCCATTGTTAGGCGATATACCAGTATTGGGTAATTTGTTTCGTAGCAAGACTAAGCGGGCAATAAAAACCAATTTGATGGTGTTTTTAAAGCCTCATATTATTCGCTCTCCCGAAGATTTGGCAAAATTCAGTAAGTCAAAGTACGATGACGTAAGGCGTGATGGTCAGTTTGCAGCCCAGCAAAATCCGAGTTTTATTATTCCAGACTCAGCTGCTCCGGTGTTAGTGGACTACCAAACAGGCCTGAACGATGGTTTTATCGGTAGTGAGCGCAGGGCAAATTTATCTAAAGAAGGGATTCCGAAAAGTTTTGGCCAAAGCGTAAAGGACATTATCTTTGGTCGTAAAACGACTAAAGATAACGAAGATGATGAAACTCCACCAGACTTTCAGACCCAGGGTAAGTTAGAAGCTATTGAAATAGATGTGAACAGCACCGAACAACGATTGGAAATTAACGAATAGTTCGTATTATGAGCGAAACAGTCAGTCAAGAAAGCACGAGTTCGGACATTGAGCTTGAGAGTGGCGTGAGTGATTCTCTAATCCCGTATTCGTTTGCTAAGAAACACAACGTGTTGGTGCACAGTAATGACGATGGCACGACCATCGTTAGTTGCGTTGATACACCAAAGCTTGCGGTGCTGTCTGAGTTAAAACGGCGTTTGAATACGCGGCTAAGGCTTAAGAAATTTCCAGCTTCTGAGTTTGATGAATTATTAAGAACCGTCTACGATAAAGGCGGCAGTCAAGCGACTCAGTTGATGGATGACATGGACGACGGTTTAGATCTTGAGCGACTAGCTCAGGAAATGCCGCAAACCACGGACTTGCTAGAAGCCGACGATGATGCTCCGATTATTCGATTAATCAACGCGTTACTCACACAAGCAATTCGCGAAACGGCGTCGGATATTCATCTAGAAGCCTTTGAAGACGAGTCAATTGTGCGCTTTCGAGTCGATGGTGTGTTACGAGATATCCTCTCTCCACGCCGTGAGCTTCACGGCGCCTTGGTGTCTCGCATAAAAGTAATGTCCAAACTTGATATCGCTGAAAAACGATTACCTCAAGACGGGCGAATGTCATTACGAGTTGCTGAACATCCTGTTGATGTTAGGGTATCAACCCTGCCTACGCAGCACGGCGAGCGTGTGGTAATGCGGTTGTTAGATAAGCAAAGCGCGCGCTTGAATCTGGAAGCTTTAGGGATGCCCGGAGATATACTCGAGCGTTTCGAAAACATGATCGGCAAACCCAACGGTATTCTCTTAGTGACAGGGCCTACAGGGTCGGGCAAGACCACAACGCTGTACTCAGGCCTGCACCGATTAGATCGTAAACGCTTGAATATCCTCACCGTAGAAGACCCGGTCGAATATGATTTGAATGGCGTTGGTCAAACGCAGATGAACTCGAAAATAGGCCTCACCTTCGCCAGTGGCTTGCGCTCGATTCTACGCCAAGACCCCGATGTCGTATTAGTTGGCGAAATTCGTGATTTAGAAACGGCAGAAATTTCTGTACAGGCAAGTTTAACAGGGCACCTAGTACTCTCAACCTTGCACACAAATACCGCGGTCGGAGCAGTAACGCGTTTAGTGGACATGGGGGTTGAGCCATTTCTAATTGCCTCAAGTCTGGTGGGAGTTCTCGCTCAAAGGTTAGTGCGTAGATTATGCCCAACGTGTAAGCAAGTTTATGAGCCCAATGCTGCGGAACGAGAGCTTTTGGGTATTAGCTCTAGCGATTCGATTCAGTTGTTTGGGCCAAAGGGCTGTACTGAGTGCGATCAAATCGGTTACCGAGGGCGAATTGGTATCTACGAGTTAATTGATATGGACGATGGTATGCGCCGTTTAATTCACGACCAAGCCTCTGAAAATGAATTGACCGATCATGCGCGTAAGACCTCCCGAAGTTTAATGCAAAATGGTTTTGATCGAGTGCGTCAAGGTGAAACCACGATCGACGAAGTTTTTCGAGTGACACAGTCATAAGGTTGAGGTGAGTTAACCATGGGCGCGTTTGAGTACCAGGCTTTAGATGCTAAGGGCAAAACTATCAAAAATATCACCACTGGTGATCATGCCAAGCAAGTCAGAGCCGAACTGCGTGCTCA
>CAYQVT010000071.1:0-12110 GCA_964420885.1 uncultured Gammaproteobacteria bacterium | reverse complement strand
TTGTGCCACTGGAAGTCAAAGCGGTGTCTGACAATGCGGCGGTTAAGTCGGATAAACGCGGTAAAGCGAATAGTCGAATCAAAATCAAGGTCAACGATTTGTCGATCATTACCCGACAAATGGCCACCTTGCTGGAGTCCGGAATGACGGTCGAAGAAACCTTAAGCGCAGTGGTTAAACAATCAGAAGGGCATAAGATAAAGTCTGTAATGAGCGATATAAGGTCTTTGGTGACCGAAGGGTATTCATTGTCAGATGCGATAGCAAAATACCCTAATAGTTTTCCAGAAATATATCGTGCCTCGATATCCGCGGGGGAACAATCGGGAACTCTTGACAACGTACTCGATCGTTTGGCTGATTATTTGGAAGATAGTCATGCAATGCAGCAAAAAATCACACAAGCAATTGTTTATCCGATATTTCTATTCTTTGTGTGCGCGGGAATTCTCGTGATTTTGATTACCGTCGTTGTACCCAAGGTTGTCACCGTTTATGAAGATATTAATCAGGAATTGCCATCATTAACGCAATTTGTAATCAAATTGTCAGAAATCATGGCCAATTACGGCGCTATGATGGCGGTGGGTCTATTTATTTTCATAGCTGGTCTTCGTTATATCTTTAGCCAAAAAGGTCCTAAGACATGGCTGCACAGGCTGTATCTAAAAACCACTGGTCTAAGAAAAATGGTTCAAAACGTGGATTCAGCACGAATGGCTAGAACGCTCTCCATTATGGTGGGTTCAGGCGTGCCCATTTTGTCTTCAATGCGCGCGAGTGAAGGTGTCATGAACAATATGGTGCTTCAAACGGATCTTCATGTCGCCACCGAAGAAGTTGCGCAGGGTGTTTCAATCGGGCGTGCCTTGGAGCGTAACGGCAATTTTCCTCCATTGTTGGTACACATGGTTACCAGTGGCGAAAACAGCGGGCGACTCGGACATATGCTTGAAAAAGCCGCTACGGCGACCGAAAATGAAATGCAAACCCGCATCGGTATGATGGTTAGCCTTCTTGGGCCCATGATGATTTTAATCATGGGGTCTCTAGTGTTAGCAATAATTTTGGCAATTTTGTTGCCGATGTTTCAATTAAACGAACTGATTAATATTTAACGATGAGAACTATTAAGGAAATGCATACTCGAAAAAAGATATCGAATTCTCAGGCAGGCTTTACGCTGATCGAAATTATGGTTGTTGTGATCATCATTGGCCTATTATCGGCGTTAGTGGTGCCGAATCTGTTTGATAAACAAGCTCGCGCGTTTCAAATTAAGGCGCAGAGTGATATTCGTGGAATAGGAAGTCAACTAGAGCTATATCGAATAGATATTTTCTCTTACCCCAATACGTCGGAAGGTTTACAGGCACTGGTTACAAACCCCGGAAAACGAAATTGGACTAGTTATTTGAAGAAGCTTCCTAAAGACCCTTGGGATAACGACTATCAATACCAATCCCCTGGAACGCGCAATCCCGACGGTTACGATCTTTGGAGTTTTGGTTCTGATGGAGTTGCCGGTGGAGACGGTAGTGCTAAGGATATTGGCAATTGGGACGACGAAACTTAGGTTTTAGGAGAATCGAGTTGTTCACGGGTATTGATATTTACAAAACGGTCCGCGTCAGCACTAAAATCCACGTTAACGGCGTTAACTTGGTTAAACCAACGATGCATTGCTCGACCGCCTCCATCAAAATAATCGATGAGTGATTGCCAGCATTTACGCTTAATTAAGCAATGTAGGTTTTGCCTGCGTGATCCATCGTGAACGACTGCCACGTCCGCTTCACTACTGTGCTCTAACGCCATTTTTAAACGCTCATTGAGGTTGGCTGGAAGATTGGGGACATCGCAGCTGGACACTAATAATTGGTTATTAGCCGACGTCATAACGGAACACTTTAAGACCGAATATATACCAGACATGGGGCCTTGGTATTCAGTATGTTGATCGGTGTGTACGGTAAAACCGAAAGCTCTATAACGCTCGAGATTACGGTTAGCGCATATATGCACTTCGTCTACCTGAGGTTCGATAACTTCAATAACATGTTCAATCAAGGTCTTTGAACGGAAGATTTGTAAACCCTTATCAACGCCTCCAAGTCTCGATCCGGCGCCACCTGAGAGTATGACGGCTGAGGTTTGTGTGTCCAGAATAGTCATTCTAGGACGCTAACATAGCGCCTTCGTTTGAGCTAGAAAATTCTTGGTATGACGGTGAATATGGGCTTATCAAAACCGAATTCTCGATATATGCTACGAGCCAACCTTGTCAAAAATTGTTGAGATATTCTATATGACGTCTGTTTTTTTACCCGCCTCCGTACTGATGCTAATCACAAGCCTAGTATGGTTGAATATGTTTATACGCCGAGTCTCTGCGGTTAAAACCGGAGGCTTAGACCCGCAAGATTATCCAACCCCAGAGGCCTTTAACTCAGTACTCAGTGATCGAGTTCAGGCCCCAGCAAACTGTTATCGTAACTTGTTTGAAGCGCCAGTCATCTTTTATGCACTAACTGCGTTTATTGCAATCACCGCTACAAACGACACAATGTTCATCAATATGGCGTGGGCTTACGTTGGTTTACGAGCCCTGCAAGCTTGCGTACATTGTACCTATAACCGCGTTATGCATCGCTTTTACGCGTATTTAGTTTCTTGTATTGTGCTGTGGGTTATGGTGATTCGATTCTTTCTTACTGTAATATAATTCGGTCAAACTCTCGCTGATGGGAATAAAAACACGGCCCAAGAGAGCTTCATTGGGAACTCTTGTCTACTTATAAGGTCATTTTTATAAGGTCATTTAATTTTCGCGCCAATACATTTCCCCGTATTGAAGAGTGAAATGGTTTCCACATTTTGTTGACGTAGCAATTGCAGTTTATTTGTAAGCCTTTGCTTCAGTTGCATGGTAAAGGTAGATGCTTTCATGTAATCTGCGCGGCATCAAATTTAGAGATAAAATCCAATGAATTTTGCCGATCTAGGCTTATCGAAACCCTTACTTGATGCGATTAGTTTGCAAGGCTATACCGAGCCGTCGCCGATTCAAGTGAAAGCGATACCTCACGTCATTGAAGGTAAAGATGTAATGGCGGCTGCACAAACTGGTACAGGCAAGACGGCTGGGTTTACTTTGCCAATTTTGCACCGTCTGAATAACTCGCCTAAACCATCGGCAAAGGGCAATCAGGCGCGTGCTTTAGTGTTGACTCCGACAAGAGAACTCGCGGCTCAAGTTGCCGCCAGTGTTGAAACCTATGGACAAAATTTAAAAATAAAGTCGGCGGTTGTGTTTGGTGGTGTAAAAATTAACCCGCAAATGCAGAAACTTCGAGGTGGGGTAGACGTATTAATTGCCACTCCTGGAAGATTACTCGACTTACACAGCCAAAATGCGATTCAGTTCGACAAACTCGAAGTGCTGGTGTTGGATGAAGCTGACCGCATGCTCGATATGGGCTTTATCCATGATATTCGACGTATCATCAAGTTGTTACCGAAGAAGCGCCAGACACTGCTATTCTCAGCAACCTTCTCAAACGAAATTCGCCAGCTAGCAAAATCAATCGTCTATAAACCAGTTGAAGTGTCGGTGAGCCCGCCGAATAGTACGGTTGATACAGTAAAGCAGAGTTTGATAGCCGTGGAAAAGGCTGACAAAACTCGCGTATTGACTCGTATAATCTTAGAAAATGATTGGTTTCAAGTATTGGTTTTTTCGCGCACAAAACATGGTGCAAATCGGCTGGCGAAACAATTGATTGCCAAAGGTGTAGAGGCATCGGCAATTCACGGTAATAAGAGTCAGGGAGCGAGAACCAAGGCCTTAGCAGAATTCAAAGTCGGGAAGGTCAGGGTGTTGGTTGCGACTGATATTGCCGCTCGCGGTATTGATATCGACCAGCTCCCGCACGTTGTCAACTTTGACTTGCCTCAGGTTGCTGAGGACTACGTTCACAGAATTGGGCGAACAGGACGGGCAGGGGCGAGCGGCGAAGCGGTTTCCTTGGTAGCTCACGATGAATTCAAGCTATTGGCCGCAATTGAACGTCTGATTAAAAAAGAGGTACCACGTAAAACTCTGGAAGGTTATCAGCCTTTGAATGATTTGCCCGCTTCAAAAAGTGATTTTAAACAGTCAAAACCAAAAAAGCCAAAGAAAAAAGGCCCCCGAGGCCAAGTTAAATCGGAGTCAGCGGCTGGCACAAAGAGTGATGATTCTGATTCCCAATCCGAAAATCACGGTCGTAAAGGAAAAAAACGGCGTTCAAATTTTAAAAAGAACGCAAACCGATCTCGACCACCCAGAGCTGGTCGAAATGCGCGGCGAGCAAAAGCGACTAAGAAAGCAACTTCCGATGGGGTTGCCTTAAAACCACAACGGTCGAATTCGACTGATACTCGTTCGAAAAACTCGGTAGGGTAGTTTGTCTTTATTTGATCGCTTATCGCTTGCTCAGCGATCCCTAATCCCATCTGTCGCCGGATTTCTTTTCTACGGCTTTTGGGCATTCCTGGTGAATATTATGCACGGACCTGTTAGTGCTGTTAAGGCAGCTTGTGTACAGGGTTCCTATAGCTTTCTTGTCACCTTGGTCATGACTTTACTACTTGAAGCCATGTACCGGTTTTTCGTCAGATTAACGGGATGGTATGGTTTCAGTGGTGTTTGTACCGTTATTTTTGGATGTGCACCGGTTTTTATCGGCTCGTGGATGGTCAATGTGGCAGCGGGCACACCTGAAATATTTGAAACAGTGATATTGGGCTATGTAATCGGCGGAATCTATAGTTCATCCTATGTTTTCGGACTGTTAAAAAAGAGTAGACGTTAAAATTATTTTGGTATAATACCGCTCCAGTAAACATCCCTAGATTGATGAGAGAGTTGTAGTTTACGAAAATCATTGAAGTAAGAACGTTGATGAATATTCATTTATTAAACCTATTGAATTAGTAACGTTACTGTTATAAAGAAAAAATAGAATGAAACTTTTACCAGACAATGTCTTTCCGTATAAAAAAACCCCAGAATTTACGGAACTTGCTGTGCCTAAAGGGTTACTAAAGGATCATCGAACAAAGGAAGGTGTTTGGGGAAAAATTGTCATTTTAGAAGGCAATCTTGAATACACAATAATTGAACCTGAAATAGAGGTTATCGAACTCAGCGCAGTTAATTATGGGGTTGTAGAACCTAAAATACTTCACCATATTAAACCTTTAGGTAAAGTGAGTTTCTATGTCGAATTTTATCGATAAAATTTTTATAACAAGTTCGAAAACTTCCATTCGCTGCGCTCACTCGGACGTGCTACTCGCGCGCCCGTTTTAAAAGCTATGCGAATTTTGAGCTGTTATATTTAGCCATGAATATCGCCCTAATAATTTTCTTTATCTATGTTGTCGCGGTGGTGCAGATGCATTATCGAGGTAAAGTCCGTTTTAGTGCCGCTCGACAACTTTTGACCCATACTAATTATTTAGCACCCTATAATCTATTGATGGATCTATTCTCCACGCTGCCGAATAAGCCGTTGCTGAATTCCAGTGATATAGATGAATTAAAAATACTGCGTGACAATTGGGAAGTTATGCGAGATGAAGCAATGAGCCTCGCCGAGAAAGGTGATATTAAAGCCGCTGATGGTTTAAACGACGCAGGTTTTAACTCGTTTTTTAGAACAGGTTGGACACGTTTTTATTTGAAATGGTATGGAGACCCCTTAGCGTCGGCGATACGGCTGTGCCCCAAAACCTTAGAAGTACTAAAACAGGTGCCTTCGGTCAAAGCCGCTATGTTCGCTAGCCTTCCGCCAGGTGCTACTCTCGTTCCTCATCGAGATCCTTTTGCAGGGTCGTTGCGTTATCACTTGGGTTTAGAAACACCAAACCACGATGATTGTTATATTTTGGTGGATGGTCAGAGGTATTCTTGGCGTGATGGTGAAGACGTATTATTTGATGAGACATTTATTCACGAAGCACACAATAAAACCGATAAAAATCGCATTATTTTATTTTGTGATGTGAGCCGTCCAATGAAGTTGGGTTTCATTAATCGCTTTAACAGTTTTGTGAGTGCGACCCTAATTAAGGCAAGCGCCACTGGTAATGACGAGGGCGACTCGGTTGGCGCTATCAACAAGATTTTCGAGAAGGTCTATTCGGTTAGAGTCATTTCCAGGCGCATAAAACGTTGGAATAAACCGTTTTATAAAACTCTTAAATATTCTCTGTTTCTGGGTTTGATATATCTCATTTTCTTCTAAAGTTTGATGTTGTAAAGACGTTTTTGATGCTTAGCGTCATCGTGCTCACTGTGTTGGGGCGTGCGCAGTAGCTGTGTTATTCTCAGCTCACAAATTAACCAATGTGAGATGAATTAGTGAGCACAATCAATAGACTGAAATGGTGTTTTCAGCCGTTATTATTACTTAGCATAGCGGGCTGTGCGAGTGTGGTGTTTGAAATAGACACGGCCACGACTGATTCTACCTCAGCCGACTTTGCCACAGGCCCATTTGCCTCCACTTATGAAATTCCAAGTTCACCGTCAGTGGTGATTCGTGGCGCTAATGTTTTAACTGGTACGGGCGAGCAGTTGAACGATGCAGATGTGCTGTTTGAAAAAGGAAAAATTGTTGCGCTCGGTTCTCAACTATCCGTTTCTAAAGATACTGTTGTAATAGATGGGTCAGATCGCTGGGTTACGCCTGGAATTATTGATGTGCATTCTCATATGGGGGTGTACCCTAGTCCAGGTGTCAATGCGCACAGCGATGGTAATGAAGCGGTGGCGCCCGCGACCGCAAAGGTGTGGGCTGAACACTCAGTTTGGCCTCAGGACCCCAATTTTGAGAAGGCCCTAGCTGGAGGTGTCACCACCGCACAGATTTTACCAGGCTCGGCTAACTTATTTGGAGGTCGAGGTGTCACCCTCAAAAACGTACCGTCGATAACGATGATGGGGATGAAGTTTCCGAATGCGCCTCACTCGTTAAAGATGGCATGCGGTGAAAACCCCAAAAGGGTCTATGGCGACAAAGGCGGCCCATCGACTCGTATGGGTAATATGGCGGGCTACCGAACTGCCTGGATTGCCGCGAGGGAATACGATAAAAAATGGTCTGATTATGAAGATAAAGTGGCCGAGGGTGATAAGTCTGCCGAAGCACCCGGACGCGATCTTGAAATGGAAACATTGCGCGGTGTCTTGAAAGGGGAAATCAAAATACATAATCATTGCTATCGGGCTGACGAAATGGCAAATATGGTTGAATTGTCAAAAGAATTTGGCTATCAAATTGCCGCGTTTCATCATGCGGTCGAAGCTTACAAGATCGCACCTTTGTTGGCTGAAAACGAAATATGTGCTGTGGTATGGGCTGATTGGTGGGGTTTTAAACAAGAAGCGTACGACATGATTCGCGAGAACGCAGCTTTGGTAGATCTTGCGAACGCTTGTGCCATAATCCATTCGGATGACGAAATTCAAATACAACGCCTAACGCAGGAAGTTGGCAAGGCTATGTCCGCTGCTAATCGCATGGGAATGAAACTTACCGCCGCTCAAACAATCAAGTGGGTTACCAGTAACTCAGCAAAGTCGATTGGATTGGGCGATCAAATAGGTAGCCTTAAAAAGGGTATGAACGCTGATGTTGTTCTTTGGAGTGGTCACCCCTTTAGTGTTTACTCAAAAGCCGACAAAGTTTGGATTGATGGTGCCTTGCAGTACGACCGAAATTCGCCCGCGACGAACCACACTAGTGACTTTAATCTCGGGATAATTACCCCTAATGGAGACAGACCATGAACCGATATTTACTAAAAGCGGTATTAGTAAGTGTGGCGTTGATGCTTAGCGGTATCGTAAATGCTTCTGAACTTCTGATAAAAAACGCCTTAATCGTCGATGGTATAGAAAGGAGCCGTGGAGAATTAAGCGATATTTTAATTAGGGATTCGACCATAGTCGGTTTAGGTAACGGCTTATCCGCCCCGCCCAACGGTCGGGTAATCGACGCAGATGGTCGCCCAGTCACTTCGGGTCTATTTAACGCGGATACTCAGTTGGGGGTGGTTGAAATTGGTGCAGTCGCTGACACCGTTGATAGTAGAACAACAAACGAAAATGTGACTGCGTCGCTGAAAATCAGTGATGCATTTAATGCAAGCTCAGTCGCTATCGCCTACAACCGTAGCTTGGGTATTTCACACAGTTTGATTCAACCTCGAAATGGCGCAGGCTTATTCGCAGGTAGCGCGTCGGTGATCAAGCTCAGTGATACGAACAATGTGGTAATCGAAGATGCTGCGATGGTGGTCAGTCTCGGGCAAACTGGCAGTGAATTAGCCGGCGGTTCAAGAGCTGCTGCGATGTCGTTGCTCAGGGAAACAATTGAAGATGTTCGCGATTATGCTAAGAATAAGGACAGTTTTCAGCGAAGGAACCGACGAGATTATGCACTTTCGAGGCATGATCTCGAAGCGCTCATCCCGGTTGTTCAACGTCGCCTACCTCTATTGGTGCGGGTTGAACGAGCATCGGATATTGAACGGGTTTTAGCGTTCGCAAAAAAGCAAAAGATAACGCTTATTTTATCGGGAGTATCGGAAGGTTGGCGCGTAGCCGAGAAAATTGCAGAGGCAAAGGTGCCGGTTATATTTGATCCGATAAACAATTTGCCCAGTTCTTACGAAACACTGGGGTCGCGCCTGGATAATGCTAAGTTATTGCATGACGCTGGAGTGAAACTTATGTTCACCGGTATGGGCTGGCAAAACACGCATAATGCTTATTTGGTTCGACAGTCAGCAGGTAATGCGGTTGCCAATGGTTTGCCTTACCACGTAGCGATTCAAGCGATCACCTCGAACCCGGCTCAGATTTTAGGACTACCTGGTTATGGCGAAATTAAAGTAGGGTCCGACGCGACATTGGTGCTTTGGTCAGGTGACCCACTTGAGGTGATGAGCAATCCCGGTTTGGTGTTGATAGATGGCGTCGAATACTCCTTAGAAAATCGCGCTACACGGCTACGCGACCGCTATTATAAGCGAGCGTTGCAATAGTTCACCTTAGAGTTGTACTCGATGTCGTCAGCAGATTCGCGCTATAGCCGCCAGCAACAAGTCAGTTCGTTTGGCTTGGGCTCTCAAGAAAAATTGCGTGATGCCAGCATCCTGATTGTTGGTGTTGGCGGTTTAGGCTCGCCGGTTAGTTTATTCTTAGCAGGAGCGGGCGTAGGCAAGCTTATTTTGGTCGATCCCGACGTCGTAAGCTTATCAAATTTACACCGCCAGATTCTCTATACCGAAAGCGATGTGGGGCAAAGTAAGGTGGTCTGCGCGGCGCGGCATCTTAAAAAACTAAATGGTGAAATAGAAATTGAACAAATCGATCAAGCGCTGAGTCCTGACAACGCCCAATACTTGATATCTGAGGCCAGCGTGGTGGTTGACGCTGCCGATAACTTTCTCGCGAGTTATTTGTTGAGCGACCTCTGTTTGGAAAATAAAACACCACTGGTTTCCGCGTCAGTACTGACCACACACGGTTATTTGGGGGTTTTTTGTGGCACCAATGAATTACCAGCGCCGAGTTTGAGAGCAGTTTTCCCGTCTCCATCGAAAACTGTGGCGAACTGCAGTACCGCCGGAGTCACGGGTCCGAGCGTGGGGATAATTGGAAGCTATCAGGCTCAGGAAGTTCTTAAAGTTCTCCTCGAAGACGAAAACCAATTGCGCGGAAAGATAATGTACCTCGATCTGTGGAATCATAGCCAGAATATTATCGATTTCACCGATGCCGAAGAACCAACATTGTACGCATCTATTATTTCACCGGCAGATATTACCAAAAGCGATTTAGTGCTTGATGTAAGAACCGAACTGGAGGTAATGGAAAATCCAATATGGAAGAGCGCGCATAATATTCCCAATGCTGAGCTTGTTGAACGATTGGGGGAGTTAAAAGCCGATCAGTCAATCGTCTGCGTTTGTGCTAGTGGCCAACGAGCTCTTGGCGCGGCGAATTTATTGCTGGGTAATGGCTTCCAAAATGTATTTGTAAGCCATGCTTAATATCTGTGACTTTGTCGGACTAGCTAGTCAGGTATTAATAAATCTTAAGCAAAGATAGTCGCTCTCTGAGACAAGACCCAAGGGGCTGAATCAGAGAGCGACTGTTTTAACTTCACAATAATTATTATTTCAAGTCAAAACGGTCTAGCATCATTACTTTACTCCAAGCGTTTACAAAGTCATTCGCGAAGCGTTCCTTTGAATTATCGTAGGCATAGACTTCTGCAATCGCCCTAAGTTCTGAGTTAGAAGCAAATACTAAGTCGACTGGTGTAGCGGTGTACTTCACCGCGCCAGTTGAGCGATCTACGCCTTCGTAAACGCCTTCAGTGTCGGCTTTTCGCCATTTAGTAGACATATCTAATAAATTGACAAAGAAGTCGTTAGTTAAGGTTCCTGGATTGGCGGTTAGAACACCGTGAGCCGAACCATCTGCATTGGCTCCCAAGGCTCGCATACCACCGATCAACGCGGTCATTTCCGGAACGCTTAGATTGAGTTGATCGGCTTTGTCAATAAGCATCTCAGTCGGCGAGCGATGGCTTTTGCTAACATTGAAGTAGTTACGAAACGCATCTGCAGCAGGTTTAAGTAAACCAAATGAATTCACATCGGTTTGTGCTTGTGTTGCATCGCCACGACCCGCAGTAAACGGAACGCTCAAACTAAGGTCTGCATCACCGGCAGCCTTCTCTATTGCCGCTGCGCCACCAATGACCACTAGATCAGCCAGAGACACGTTCTTTTGCTTAGACGAACGATTGAACTTTTTTTGAATCGACTTTAGTTTACCCAATACTTTTTCAAGCTCTTTGGGGTTATTCACTTTCCAATCTTTTTGTGGCGCTAGGGCAATACGCGCGCCATTGGCACCGCCACGCATATCACTAGAGCGAAAACTCGATGCCGATGCCCAGGCTGTACGGATCAGTTCTTGAACACTCAAGCCAGACTTCATAATGTCTTTCTTAAGTGATTTGACATCTTTCTCAGTGACCAAGTCATAGTCGACCGCAGCAATAGGGTCTTGCCAAATCAACTCTTCACTAGGTACTTCGCTTCCCAAATAACGAGTGCGTGGCCCCATATCTCTATGCGTAAGCTTGTACCATGCTTTAGCGAAAGCCAATTGGTACTCGTTCGGATTTGCCAAAAACCGTTCTGCAATTGCCTTATACGATGGGTCGAATTTCATTGCCAGGTCGGCAGTCGTCATTACTGGGGGGTTACGCTTTCCTTCGACATGCGCATCCGGCACTGAATTGTGCAAGGCTTTATCGCTTGGTACCCATTGTATGGCACCACCAGGGCTTCGAGTCTGCTCCCATTCGAAGTTAAGTAAATTAGACAGATACAAGGTTGTCCATTGGGTAGGGGCTTGTGTCCAAGCGCCCTCTAGGCCGCTGGTTACGGTGTCCTCAGAATGACCTTTACCGCATTTGTTTTTCCAACCGAGCCCTTGCTCCTCAAGTCCTGCGGCACCAGGCTCAGCACCTACGCAATCTCCGGGCTTATGGGCGCCATGCATCTTACCGAATGTGTGTCCACCAGCAACCAAAGCAACTACTTCCTCATCGTTCATAGCCATCCGGTTGAACGCGACGCGAATGTTTTTGGCTGAGCCTAGAGGATCTGGTTTGCCTCTAGGGCCTTCAGGATTAACGTAGATCAACCCCATATGAGTCGCTCCAAGAGGGCGCTGTAGTTTGCCATTCTTGCGATGTCTGTCGCTGGCGAGCATTTCCACTTCTGGACCCCAATAGACTAGATCAGGTTCCCAATCGTCAGCACGCCCACCTGCGAAACCATAAGTTTCAAAACCCATATTTTCGAGAGCCACGTTGCCCGCTAAAATCATTAAGTCACCCCAGGAAAGAGCATCCCCGTATTTCTGCTTAATTGGCCATAATAGTCGACGGGCTTTATCTAGATTGCCATTGTCTGGCCAGCTATTGAGCGGGTCGAATCGTTGTTGTCCACCGTCACCACCACCGCGACCG
>CAYQVT010000070.1:0-15246 GCA_964420885.1 uncultured Gammaproteobacteria bacterium | reverse complement strand
TTAATAATCGCGGTTTGGCCTGCGGCATCAGCTAGTGATACTTGCGGATATTGGCCGATACTCATTTCTCGGCGCTTTCTGAAAATACTGTATCGGACGAAATAAGCCCTTTGTCATTCGCTCAAGTGTACAAGCCGTTACCCGCATAGTGGGTGCCAAGCTCTGAATTTCGAAATAAGGATTTTCCTTGTTTGTCGTTCATTTTGGATACCGCTTTTAATATGAGTATCAAATATTTACAGAATAGGTGGCGGGATGAGATCCGATATTAGTGTGTTCTCACTAGAATTATGGCTCGACCCGCCACTTTTTTAATACCTAGCTGGATAATCTGAAACAACGGAAAATCAAATTGCCTTAAAAAGATACTAAATATCAAAAATTTGCATGATGTTTTAAAACAAGCTGAAACCACCATTAACATCACTCAATATTCTGAACCTGCTCCCGCATTTGTTCGATCAATACTTTCAAATCTACCGACGCTTTAGTCAATCTAGGGTCTTGAGATTTCGACCCCAGCGTATTGGCTTCACGGTTAAGTTCTTGCATCAAAAAATCTAATCGTCTGCCTGCCGGTTCTGGCATTGCCAACACTGCTGCGACTTCTTCGATGTGAACATTGAGCCTATCGAGTTCTTCGGCGACATCGGTTTTCTGCAAGAAAATAACCAGTTCTTGTTCTAGCCTCGAGGGGTCGAGCTGATCTTTAATATCGGCCAGCTTCTCGTCTAAACGAGCGCTATACGCCTCGACCAATTCGGGTAGTAAAGCATCCACTTGTATGATGACGTCAGACATACTATTTAAGCGGCTATTGATAAGTTCAGCCATTTTCTGGCCTTCCTTAGCACGAGCTTGGCGTAGCCCATCGAGTGCCGACTCAAGTACCGAAAGTAAGTGAGCTTTCATCACTTCGGGGTCGGCTTTCTTTGCCTGTAAGATTCCAGGCCATTTAAGTACATCTATTGCTCTAATCATTTGCATCTCAGGAACACTTTGGCGCATTTCATCAATCAACGATTGTAAGTTTTCTGCGGCTATCAAATTGGGTTCTAGAGCCGCATTTTCCGACTCTCTAAGACGAATAAATACGTCGATACGCCCTCTAGCCAGCGTTGTCGAAATTAAGTCCCGCAATGCTCCTTCATGTGCTCGCAAATCATCAGGCATTCGAGGAGCAATGTCTAAGAAGCGGTGATTTACACTCCGTAGCTCGCAACTTAGCTCACCAAGTTCTGTTGTGATGGCGGCTTGAGCGTAGGCGGTCATGCTTTGGGTCATTAATTTGCTCCCTGTTTATGATTTGAATTGAATGGGTTGCTGACAAATATTGTCATGAGTGACTATAATACGTGAATGAGCATTCTAAAACCCAAACCTACTACCATACCGGCGTTACCCCTGCGCCCAGATACAATGGTAGAGCATTACAAAATCGGCAAAGTAATCGGAGTCGGTGGCTTTAGTGTCGTCTACAGCGCGCTAGACACTACCACAAATGCCGTTGTGGCGATCAAAGAGTTCTACGCAACAAATTGTATGCGCCGAGCACGCGATGGTTCTTTGCATATATTCCCGAAAGAACAAGAACATAAATACCATATAGGTTTAAAACGCTTTTTTGACGAAGGCCTAACACTTTCTCAGATTGATCATCCGAATATCGTCAATGTATCGAATTTTTTTCGTGCAAATAACACAGCCTATCTTGTTATGCGATTCGAACACGGTAAAGATTTACGCTGGTTTATTAAAAACACTGACTATGTGCCCGACGAGGAATTCATATTAAGCGTCTTTAGCATGGTATTGGCTGGTTTAAAAGAAGTACATAAAAACAGCTTCTTACACCTGGACATTAAACCGAGCAATATTTTATTGCGAGCCAGTGGTGTACCACTCATTCTCGACCTTGGAGCTGCGTATAAATTTCCAGCCAGCGAAAAACATAAAGTGCACACGCTTACACACGGGTATTCAGCGCCAGAACAACATGAGAAAACCGATTTAGGCTTGTGCTCCGATCTCTACGCCATCGCCATGACAATGCGCGCGTGCATCACTCACAAGTCGCCACCATCGGCGGTAAAACGTCTAAAGAAAGATACATTAAGACCATTAAAAGAGACGCATAGCCGACACTATCGAAAGAATTTGGTGTTAGCGATTGATCAGGCTAGCAGCCTTGATAAAGATGTGCGCCCACAGTCGGTTGACGAATTTGTGGAGATGATGACGACTCGCTGATTGCGGGTTGAACGTTGGTGTCATGGATTACTCAGTTTCACAACAAAGCCATCAAGGCGGCCGCGATTACAACGAAGACCGTACTGCGGTGTTCGAACGTAATGGCACCATATTATTGGTGGTCGCCGACGGCTTAGGTGGGCACGAAGGGGGCGAGGTTGCCTCGCAAGCGTTTATCGATGCAATGGGTGACTCATTTACCAAAGCCACTGAAAAACAACTGGATAACGCGGATAGTTTTTTAACTCTGTCAATCAACTATGGTCATCACACCATACATCGGCGGGCGGTAAATCAAGGCTTCAACGTAGACTCGCCAAAAACCACTTGTGTGGTTTGCCTGATTCACGATGAAGTAGCTACATGGGCACACTCGGGTGACAGCCGCTTATACCTTATTCGCAAACGAGAAATAGAATTCATCACCGACGATCATGTTTCTAGAAAATTGGGTAATGATAAGAACGCGCCAATCAACCGTTGTGTAGGAGGTCTGGAAAACCCTCGCCCCCAAATCGGTGAGCCTCACCCAATGGAAGATGGCGATATTTTCTTTCTTGCTACCGATGGTGCGTGGGCACAGTTTACGCCCGATGACTTACACGAATACGTCGACCCTCAACACCCTAGTCTGGGGTTAGACAGCCTGTTACAAGCCTTAGAAAATAGAAATAAAGCCCCAAGTGACAATCTCTCCTGCGTGGTTTTGTTCTGGGGTGTAAAGCAACTCGACTCGCCTACATTTAGCGATTATGAAGAACCTAAGACAATTCAGCTGCTTGAGAAGTCAATTCGCGAAAACTCTAAGAAAGAGGAAGACGACGAAAAGAAGCCGACAGCTAAATTCGACATGAAAGAGTTGGACAATGCAATCATCGAAATTGAAAGCTTTATTACTGATCTAGACGACAAGTTTTAGCAGTCAACTTTACCTTAACGTCACCTTTGGTGATTTATGAAAACGTCACCCTTACTTAATGTAAGCCTAGCCCTAACCTGAGCCCCAATTATGTCAACCACCCCAATTCGCCCGAGTGGCCGCGCCAACGACGAACTTCGTCAAGTAATCATTGAACGCAACTATACCGCGCACGCCGAAGGCTCGGTATTGATCAGTTGTGGTAATACAAAAGTATTGTGCAACGCATCAATCGAAGAAAGAGTTCCACGCTTCTTAAAAGGTAAAGGTCAAGGCTGGATTACCGCCGAGTATGGAATGCTACCTCGCTCGACGCATTCGCGTATGGGCCGTGAAGCCGCACGAGGAAAACAGTCTGGACGAACTCAGGAAATTCAACGTTTGATCGGCAGGTCATTGCGGGCTGCGGTTAATTTAAGTAAATTGGGCGAAGTTTCTATCACTCTCGATTGTGACGTTATTCAAGCTGATGGCGGCACGCGAACCGCATCTATCACCGGTGCGTACGTCGCAATGGTTGACGCGATTAATCATATGATCGACAAAAAAATGATAAAAGAAACCCCCATTGAACAGCAAATTGCATCGGTGTCAGTTGGCATTTATCAAGGTATGCCTGTGCTCGATTTAGATTACCCTGAAGACAGCAGTGCTGAAACCGACATGAACGTTATCATGGACATTAATGGTAATTTTATTGAAGTTCAAGGAACCGCCGAGGGTGCTCCTTTTAGTCCAGATGAAATGAACGCCATGATTAGCTTAGCAGGAAAAGGCATCTCGGCGCTGATTGAGAAACAAACATCGGCGCTAGCCGGCTAGTACGCAAAGTCACGAGGCTCAATTCAATGGACAAAGTGGTGTTAGCGACGGGCAACCCTGGCAAAGTCAAAGAGATGCAACAGGAGTTACAATCCTTTGGACTAACCGTGTTACCACAGAGTTCGTTTGCAATACCGGAGGCCGTTGAAGACGGTCTTAGTTTTGTCGAAAACGCGATTAAGAAGGCTCGTCACGCTTGCATTCACACTGATTTGCCCGCAATCGCAGATGACTCAGGCTTAGAAGTCGACGCACTCGGCGGCGAACCTGGCATCTATTCGGCGCGTTACGCAGATGGCCTAGGCGACGAGGCTAACAACGCCAAGCTGCTTGAGTCTCTTAAGAATCATAAAAACCGGACGGCGCGATTTCAATGTGTCATCGCGTTTATGCGACACGCGGAAGACCCAACCCCAATCCTTTGCCAAGGCACGTGGGAAGGTGAGATCGCGCATCACCCTGCTGGGGAAAATGGCTTTGGCTATGACCCAATATTCTTTCTACCAGATCATAATTGTCATGCCGCAGAGCTTGATGCCGCACACAAAAAACAACTTAGCCACCGAGCGCAAGCGCTAGCACTGTTAAAGCAAGCGATGCAACGATAAGAACAACTCAAAAGTAAGCACCACCTATCATGAGCCTATCACTGAAAAAACACCCTTCCTTCTCTGGTCGTAAAGGCCCTGTTGTTATCTTAGTGGCCGACGGAGTTGGAGTCGCACCTGCTGGCCCAAGCAATGCGGTTAGTGAGGCAAATACACCAACGCTAGACGCATTAGCGAAGCAAATTTTATATACCGAATTGGCGGCACATGGTACAGCGGTCGGCCTACCCAGCGACGACGATATGGGCAATAGCGAGGTGGGCCATAATGCTATTGGCGCAGGTCGTATCTTCGCACAAGGAGCCAAACTGGTTAACCAAGCGCTCGATAGTGGCGAAGCCTATTTAAACGATGTATGGAAGTCTGCAATTGAGCACGCTCAGTCCAACACTTTACATCTTTTAGGACTACACTCCGATGGCAATATTCACGCGCACACTAAGCATTTGTACGCCTTGATGGAAAAGGCGGCGGAACAAGGCATAAAGGAATGTTGTGTTCACGTCTTACTCGACGGTCGCGACGTCGCAGCTCGTTCGGCGCTTAAGTACATAGAACAAACCGAAGATCTCATTCTAAAAATCAATTCTCAATACGAGGCTAATTTTCGCATAGCCAGCGGCGGTGGTCGTATGGAAATCACCATGGATCGTTACGAAGCCGATTGGGAGATGGTGCGCAGAGGTTATAATTGCCATACCCATGGCGAAGGCCAGCGCTTTGCGAACGCGGCCGATGCAATACGTGCAATGTATGATTCTAGCGGGAAAGACGACCAATACTTGCCGGCGTTTGTTATCGAAAAAGACGGCGAGGCAGTTGGTAAAATGCAGGACGGCGACGCGGTTATCTTGTTCAACTTTCGAGGGGATCGTGCAATCGAAATTTCGCTGGCTTACGAAAGAGATGACTTTGATAAGTTTGACCGTAATCAATTTGGCAAACACCCCAAACTATTCTATGCGGGCATGCTGCAATACGATGGCGATGAGTTGGTACCAAACCGTTATTTGGTAAACCCGCCCGATATCGATCGCACGATGAGTGAATACCTCATTCAAGAAAAAGTTAAATCATTTGCTGTTTCTGAAACTCAGAAGTTTGGCCATGTCACTTTTTTTTGGAATGGCAACCGCTCCGGATATCTAGACCAGAATTTAGAGGCCTACTTAGAGATCCCGTCTGATAATATAGAATTTAATCAAGCGCCCGCAATGAAAGCTCGTGAAATCACCGACGCGGCAATTGCGTTAATCGAGAGCGGAGAATTTCGATTTGGCCGCCTAAATATTGCTAATGGAGATATGGTAGGCCATACCGGTGATTTAAAAGCCGCGATTGAAGCTATGGAAGTGGTTGACGAGTGCGTTGAAAGACTGATCACCGTAATTAAACAGCAAAATGGCGTACTCATTTACACGGCCGATCACGGCAACGCCGATATTATGTTCACCGAAAAGGATGGGGTTCGTTTACCGAAAACCAGCCACACATTAAGCGCCGTGCCGTTTGCCATTATTGACGCTGACTATAGCGGCGAATACACTTTGACGCCCCCAGCCGATGCTGGCTTGACGCATATTGCAGCAACGACCATGAATTTATTAGGTTTTGAAGCACCCGATGACTATCAACCCAGCCTGATTAGCTTTGATTAAAATACCGTGACCGACCGTTTACTCCACAAAGGTAATTTAATAAGCCTTTATCATGAGCGAGTTAATTTACCACAAGGCGACCACACCTATTTCGATATCGTAAAACATCCTGGCGGCGCCGTAATTGCGGCGATCGATGATGAAAATCGGGTTTGCATACTTAAGCAATGGCGACATGCTATCAGTGACACGATTTGGGAGTTTCCGGCGGGTTGTTTAGAATTCGGGGAATCCCCCTTAGAAACGGCCAAACGAGAACTTGAAGAAGAGGCAGGTGTGAAAGCCAACAGATGGCAAGACCTTGGGTGTATTTCAAGCAGCCCGGGATTTTGCAACGAGCTACTCTATTTATTTGAAGCAAGAGGAATGACTCGAGGCGTCTTAAAGCTCGACGAGGCTGAACAATTAGAAGCGCATTGGTTGCCCTTAGAAAAGGTCTATGAAATGGTCCGTAGCGGAGAAATTATCGATGCCAAGACTCTCGCTTTACTACTCAGAATTTCTCTAAGGGACTAGTTTCCTGAATTTTAAAGACGCTCAATTAACGCGTAATTTTTCTCTAAAGCGCCCCTATGCGCTTCAATAAAGGCCAGACCTTTACTACCCATTTCATCACGTAAACTTGGGTTTGCTAGTAGTTCAGAAACCGCTTGTTTTAAGCCTTGCTCATCTTGAACCATACGTCCCGCACCTTCTTTAATAGTCCAACGACTGATGTCTGGAAAGTTGAACATATGCGGTCCAAACACAACCGGTACGCCAAGCGCGCAGGGTTCCAAAATATTTTGCCCTCCCAAAGGCTCCAAGCTTCCGCCGACGAAGGCAACGTCAGAACTGGCATACATCAACGAAAGCTCGCCCATTGTATCGCCCAAAAACACATCGACCTCGCTGTCTAGTTCCGAGATTTCCTCGGTTCTACGTACGCACCGCAGCCCGCGTCGCTGAATTTTGCGAGCCATGTAGTCAAACCGTTCTGGGTGACGAGGCACAAGTACTAATAGCAGCGAAGGGTAAACATCTTTCAATGCCTTATAAACCGACAATATTTTGCCTTCTTCGCCTTCGCGCGTACTGCCGGCAATCCAAATCAAACGATCTTGACCAAGTTGCCGACGCATTACCTCGGCCGATTCGAGTAAACTAGGTGGCACATTAACATCGAACTTAATGCTGCCTGTCTCAGAAATTTTGCGACTATCGACACCCAACAATTCTAGATGTTTTCGATCCAGTTTGCCTTGCACCGCAAAATGGTCGACCATACTTAAGGTTCGCTTCACCAACTTAGGAAATTTAACATAATTTAAATAGGAACGTTCAGATAAACGCACATTGGTATAAACCAAAGTAGACCCTGATCTCCTAACAGCTTCTATCATATTGGGCCAAATTTCGGTTTCCATTATTAGAACCATTGTCGCGTTGACACTGGCCACAAATCTACGCATTGACCACGCAAGATCATAGGGAAAATAGCAATGAGAAACACGATCTTTAAGCATCATTGACACCATCGCAGAGCCCGTTGGCGTGGTGGTGGTGACCAGAATATTACAATCTGGCTGTTCGTCTATGAGGCGTTTCACGAGTGGCGCCGCTGCTCGAGCTTCTCCTACGGAAACGGCATGAATCCATAAATCGAACGGACCCCTATTTTTGACCTTTGGACCGACAAACCCGAAACGTTCACTCCAGCGTGACCAATATTGCGGGTTTTTGAACCCTCGCAAAACCAAGCCGATTAAACCAAATGGTATCGCTAGATTCAGCAGTAGACGATACAAATAGATCACTTTGTTGTGCCTTTACAAATCACCCAATCTTTCACAACAATATAATCATTCAACAAAGTAGCTTCCTGCGAGCCGGCATCAGGATCAGCTCGATACTCCCACGCAACTTTTGGTGGCATTGACATTAATATCGACTCTGTTCGGCCTCCGGACTGCAAGCCAAATAGCGTGCCACGGTCAAACACCAAGTTAAATTCAACGTATCGTCCACGACGAAGCAATTGCCAATCTCGATGATTCTGAGAATATTCCGTGTCTTTCCGACGTTCTAGAATCGGCGCGTAGGCTGGCACAAAATGATCACCAATACTTCGCATAAACGCAAAGCTTCGATCGAAACCAAATTCATTCATATCGTCAAAAAATAAGCCGCCAATTCCACGCTGCTCTTTTCGATGCGGCAAGTAAAAATAGTCATCACACCACTTTTTGTACCTTGGATATAAATCCTCTCCAAACGGCGCGCAAGCATCTTGGGCAACTTGGTGCCAATGCTTGGCATCTTCTTGGAAACCGTAATACGGAGTCATATCAAAACCGCCGCCAAACCACCAAACCGGAGTCTCCGTCTCGGCACCGGCAATAAAAAACCGTACATTCATATGCGAAGTAGGAGCGAATGGATTTAGCGGGTGAATTACCAACGACACGCCCATCGCTTCGAACGGTTTACCCGCAAGCTCGGGCCGCTTCTGCGTCGCCGCAGGGGGTAGCTCATTACCTTTAACATGAGAAAAGTTAACTCCACCCTTTTCAATCACCGAACCACCCGACAACACTCGGGTTCGGCCGCCGCCGCTGCCGTTTTGATGTTGCCACTCGTCTTCGATAAATTTATCTCCGTCGATCGACGTGAGCAACTCGCAAATAGCGTCTTGTAGGGCCTTTAAATAATCTGATACTTGATCACGCATATAATCTATCTATTCAACTTACCTAAGCTGTTCGCCCGTCAGCGCATCTCGAATGATTGAAGGTCGGGATTCCTTACCTACGCTTGCTTCGACAATGTAGTCGAGTTCGTGCGCGAACTCTTTTCTGACGTCATCGCAATTGGTCAGTGCATCTTGACCATGGCGATTAGCACTGGTCGATACGACAGCATCCCCAAACGCATCGCACATTGCAAGGCATACTGGGTGGTTAGAAATTCGCATTGCAACTGAAGAATGCTTACCTTTAACCCAATTTGATACCGTATCTTGTGCAGGTAAAAGCCACGTGTTCGGCCCTGGCCACGAATTCTGAACTCGGTCGGGCTGAGGTAAGTCCTCAAGCTTTGCGTACTCACTAATTTGAGCAATATTGGAGGCGACCAGAATAACGCCTTGCTCTTTCTTACGCTGCTTTATAGTAAGTAGACGTGCAAGTGCATCGATATTCTTTGGATCACAACCCAATCCGAAACAATATTCTGTTGGGTAAGCAATAATGCCGCCAGCGCGAAGAGCGGTGACGGCATTATTTATTTGTAAATCCACAAACGTTGGCCCAAATAGCCTAGTAATTTTGCTAAGTGTTATTATGCGCGCCCTAACTTCTCTTGCAAGGCTGCATCTTTGGCGATAACTGCCTCGGCGTTAGCTTGTCGATCAGCGGCGACACGAGCCGCTAAATCATCATCAGCGACGGCCAAGATTTGACCCGCCAGATACGCGGCGTTTTTCGCACCAGCTTTACCAATCGCTACGGTGGCAACAGGGACACCACCAGGCATCATTACCGTTGACAATAACGCATCTTGGCCTTTTAATGGGCCACCATCAATTGGCACACCGATAACCGGGCGTGTTGTCATACCGGCGACTGCACCAGCGAGGTGGGCAGCAAGGCCTGCAGCACAAATAAACACCTTGCATCCTCGTACTTCAGCGCCCTTGACGTAGTCATGAGTCGCTACCGGAGTTCGGTGTGCCGAAGTCACTTTGACTTCCCAAGTGATACCTAGTGAATCCAACACATCTAGTGTGCTTTGCATAACAGGTAAGTCGGAATCCGAGCCCATAAGCACGGCAACAAATACGTCACTCATTTTAAAATAAATAGTAGGTTAAACAGGTGGTGTAGTTTAATGCCATGTTGTAAACAAAACCATCAAAAATCGGCTAAACATCTCAAAAAAGGAGACAACAATTAGTCTGAATCAATAACCCTCAACTCATTCAAGCTCGAGTTGATTATCTGGTGAGTTTAACCCCCAATCATAATCAAAACTAACTCGTGTTAAGCCTTGCATCGCTTGGCGAAGTTCGTCGCTTGTGTTCTCCCGAACATAGGCAAGAAGCGTATTTTTGTTTTCGGCAAAGTCGGAACGATACCAATCAAAAATAGAACTCAGTATGACTCGATTACCATCTACCCGAACTCCCCGAGGATGCCGCAGGAACTCATTTTTAGAGGTTTCAAGCAACTCTTCGATATTTTCCCCCGTGTAGGCTGTTTTTCGAATGCTTCCGCCACCGAGCGTACAGGCAGTGATCACAAAATGAATTCTAGGATCGTTCCAAATCGGCCTTAATATGCCATGCTCGATATCGTTCAAGCTAATCTCTTGCATCGCAATTTCGGCTGTATCTCGCCCCCAGCCGACATTGCGTAAACCGCTGCCACTGATCAAGCGATTAATTTTGCCTTCTGAACCCGATTGAAAGTCATCGAGTACTCTATCGACAAGAATCGCATTAAACATATTAATCCAAAATGCCATCGCTTCAGGCTGATTAAGCTGGCGAGGCTCCATCTTCTCGAGGTAGTCTAGATAGTTTTTTAGACGAAGAGCATCATCGGCCGAGACAGCGGCGTAGTCAAATCGGCTTATGCCACTTGGATGATTGTCATCGACGTAGGCTGTTAACAGCTCTTGCCATATACTATGATTTATTTGCATGGTACTGGCAGGCTCATTATCGTCCCAGAACTCAATGAGATCTGCTCTGGGGGCAGCTTTGGACGCCGTTGCCACAAGCAAAGACAATAATACAAGCACGAGCGCAGCCCCTAATCGCTCGCCTTGAATATACGCAGAATTAAACAAGGTACAACCTCCGAAAATACCATTATCCCCCCCCTATGGTTGATAACAGTGACAAGGAAAAATTTTTGTGTTCTTTAGAAAGAAAACAAAGGGTAGCAATCGTATCAATTACCGGAGCTATGCTTTACCCACGCTCCAAGATTGACAAATGTAAGACAGTTACCCGCATCGAGTACTACTTAGTATGAGACCTTTTTCAAATTTATGAAAGCAAATCTAGGGCGAATTTAAGCTTACGGTTTATTCAACTTCCAATCGTATTGGTATTTGAATTTACTTGCGCTTTTTAACTTCTCAACATCAGAACTATCGACAAATTTGGCAACATAATCGACCACTTCGGCCTCATCTTCTCCAAAATCACCAGCATACCAATCAAAAATACTTGATAAGACGACTGTATCACCCTTTACTTCAACGCCGCGTGTATGACCGATAAAGTCATGCGCCGCGGCGGTCATTAATTCATCGGCATTGACAGCCGTAAAGGCCTCTCCAACCAAATTCGGACAACCAATACTCGCACAATTAACCGCAAAATGAATTCGAGGGTCCTTCCATATCGGCCGTAGAATTTCGTGTTCAATATCATTCAAACTCAAATCTTCACCTTGAACCTCTACGAAATTTTTATCCCATGGGCCAAACGGTGAGGTCAAAAAACGAATATTTCGAATGGACTCCACCGGATACTCATCTAAAATTACCTGCACGGTTAAAGCATTGTACAAATTAACCCAGTACGCTAATTGCTCGTTTTTCGACAAAAGTCGTGGATCTACTTCTTGCAGTGAATCAAGATATTTCTCCAACAGCTTTAGATCAGCCCGTTCAACCGCAGCGTAGTCAAACCGATTTACGCCTGATGCGTGATCGGCGTCTAAATATTTATCGAGCAAGTCTTGCCACGAGTCATGAGAGACTTCAATCGTGCTGTTTTCATCATGTACCAACCATAGTGGATTGGGCGCTGCAGTAACCAAGGTAGTGCTTAACATAAGCGCGACAGGCACAAATACCCGTACTATCCATTGTAAAAAATAAAATTTCATAATAATTTCTCTATTTATTTCGATAATTAAGTTAGCCGCGACGCCAAGTATGAAATTTCTCAACCCATTTCAACAAACCGTGTGGCTGGTTTTCGCGCTTCCAGTTTCCGGCTACAAACTTGTTGGCTTCTGCCATACTCGGGTAAAGGTGGATTGTGCCAAGAATCTTGTTCAGGCCAAGATTGTGCTTCATGGCTAACACGTACTCGGCAATAAGCTCGCCGGCATGACTACCAACAATGGTCACTCCAAGAATCGTATCTTTACCTCCTTGTGGCGTAAGAACTTTGATAAAACCATGCGCTTCGCCATCAGCAATGGCTCGGTCAAGATCGTCAATTCCATAACGAGTTACTTGTACGTCGATGCCTTTTTCCTCAGCTTCTCTCTCGCTCAGGCCGACACGCGCCACTTCTGGCATGGTAAACGTCGCCCAAGGAATCACCCGATAATCAACTTTGAATTTCCATGCGAATCCAAACAAGGCATTTAGCGTTGCATACCAAGCCTGGTGAGAGGCGGTGTGAGTGAATTGATAGGGGCCTGCTATATCACCCACCGCAAAAATATTTGGCACCTCAGAACGCAAATATTCGTCGGTTTCTATGGTGCCGTTACGACGCAGTTTTACACCTAATTTCTCTAAGTCCATGCCATCACTATTAGGCTTTCGGCCTACCGCAATCAACACTTTGTCAAATGGAATCTCTACCGAACCACTCTCCGTTTCGCAATGCAAAACTTTCTCACCGTCATTGGTGAATTTAACCGCTTTGTGGTTGGTTAAGACGTTAATGCCATCGCTCTTGAATTTATCGGTAATTAAATCAGCAACATCGGAGTCTTCGCGGCCCATCAATTGACCCATCATTTCGACCATCGTCACTTGTGAACCTAATTTAGAGAACGCTTGGCTTAACTCACAGCCGATCGGTCCACCACCCAGAACAACCAACCGTTCTGGCAGTTCTTCGAGTTCCCATACATTGTCCGACGTGAGATAATCAATGTCTTGTACGCCTGCAATTGGCGGCACGAATGGACGCGCACCTGCGGCGATAATAATACTTTTGGTAGTAATATCTCGGTCGCCAACGCGCACAGTATGCTTGTCAATAATTTCAGCTTCACCGGTTACACATTCAACACCTAAACCAGTAAAACGCTCAATCGAATCATGAGGCTCAATTGTTTCAATAATTTTGTGTACGCGCTTCATCACCTTGCTGAAGACCGGTTTTACCTCTACCGATTCAAAACCGAACTCGTCGGCACGGCTCATGGTACTGGCAACCTTCGCAGAACGTAATATTGCTTTACTTGGCACACAGCCAGTATTCAGACAATCGCCACCCATCTTGTGACGTTCAACTAGTACAACTTTCGACTTTACCGCGGCGGCAATTAGAGCACTCACTAAGCCACCCGAACCCGCACCAATTACAACCAAATTTGCATCATACTTTGCCATGCTTATAGACCCGCCCCATTGTCATCTAAATTTGTTTCTTTCTTTAAAAAATTAAGTAAATACTTGGCCAATATTGGAAAAACGCCTAATAAGGCAAAAGAGCCGAGCAGCTTAGGAGAGGCAATATCACCTAAGCTTGAAATATCAGCTAACTGCGTGCCTGCATTCACATATACAGCCGTACCGGCGATCATGCCAATTTGACTTGCCCAGTAAAAAGTCCAGGTTTTTAGCTTGGTTAAACCGAGCACAGAATTCACCACAAAGAATGGAAACAAAGGCACTAACCTTAAACCAAACACATAAAAAGCCCCTTCTCGTTCTATACCGTCGTTGATCGTTTGTAAACGATCACCAAACTTTGACTGAATGGCATCGTGAAAAAGATAACGGGTCATTAAAAAGGCGGCAGTCGCACCAATTGTGCTTGCGAAGGACACTACAATAACACCGTTCCAAAAACCTAAAATGGCGCCAGACGCTACTGTTAACAATCCAGCTGCGGGTAAGTTGAACGCCGCTACCATCACGTACACGGCGAAGAATATCGCCGATATCAACACCGGGTTTGCACTATAAAGAGCGTTTAATGAGTCTTTTTGCGACTTCAGATATTCAAGATTTAAATACTGGCCTAAATCAAAATAGAAAAAGGCGGCGATCACGGCAACGATAATCGCGACTAGGATAAGTTTTGTTTTCATACTACTATTTACAGTTTGTTGAGCGGAACGAGACGGCGTGTATTACACAGCCCCAGATTATCTCTGAGTTTTGGGACACTCTTGAAGACCTACAATAACAGGCTTTTCTTGCGAGAAAACCTATAGATTCATCTTTTATGAAAGAAAAACTAGGACAACAAGTCAACTGGAACGACGCATCCTTGAAGGCGTTTCCAGAATTAAATGATGATGAGTTGCACTTATGGTGGCTTCCACTTCAGCTAACGGAACCTCAGTCAAAGCTGGCGTTGAATATATTAAGCGACATCCAACGCGACAAATATCACCGACGCACTAGTCCAGAACTAAAACAAACTTATCTTGCAGGTCGATATTATTTGCTTAATCTTCTCGCGGCTTACAACAAGCAAGCTCCGAACGAGGTATTACTGTCCTACAGCCGCCTGAATAAACCCAGTTTGAGTGACAAGTCACATGGTCTGGAATTTAACTTTACCGACACTCAAGGGTACGGCGTATTTGTTTTTAGTAAATTTCGCCACGTGGGTGTTGATATTGAGAACCGCTTTCGAGAAATTAACTTTAAAGCCATTGCCGATCGTCGGTTCACCGTTCAAGAATTAGAATTTGTTTATCAAAACGGAGAGCTTAATCACGAACGATGCCTAAGCATCTGGACGCGCAAAGAAGCCTATGGCAAAGCCACTGGTATGGGCATCAATTTTCAGATGAATCAACAAAATTTATTCAGCGGTGATTCTGATGGTAAATCTCGGTATGAATATGACTTCCAGGACCGTGACGGCACTGATTGGAGGTGTTTACAACTCGAATTTGGCGACCATTTTATCGCCAGCGTAGTTCACCAAGAGCATCTGAGGTTACGACTCAGGGCATATAAATCATTTGAGTGTTGAACCGCTCATACCAGCTTTTTAGCCACTCAAAAA
>CAYQVT010000069.1:0-15359 GCA_964420885.1 uncultured Gammaproteobacteria bacterium | reverse complement strand
ATTTCCCATTAGAAAAACCAAGAAAAAGTTGGTCTTATAAGGCCCTATCGACGAATCTATATACGCTACATGCAACGCCTAAATCGAATCCTAATTGGGACGGCTACCACAATGATGTAGACATCAAGACAACGTTAACCTCATGGCCAACCGAGACTCAGCTTCTAACAAACCCTTTCTTTTTTTCTGGCCGTTCCTTAGCGCACGTCAAAGAGTATCACAGAGTGAGTATCTGGATACATTTTCAAGCTAGGTCGGGCTCTGGTCAACCTGAGCAAAATGAGCTCGAAAATTTTTGGATCGAAGCTAACATTGCTAGTCAAACCATTACAGAAAAACAAAATGGGCGTTTCATAATCGATACACCTTGGCGAATTCACGTTCCCGCAGACTGGTTTGCGAATGATTCCTACGATGTAACAATTAGACAAATTGACCCTTCTACGCTTGGCTATCACGACTCCAAAAAAGTATCGTTAACCGTCAACCGAAATCATCCTGATGCGGTATATGGTAAGCGACTAAAACTGCTGTCCTCTAGCAAAGATAATACCCAACATTTCTTTTTTGACAGCAGTGCTTTACCTCGAGCCTATATCGCCAGCGCTTGTCACCAAGCAAATACAATCGAAGAAGAAATGGAATTCTATCGTCGTGATGATTCGGTACTTCAAGGGGAGATTATTTTCCCATTTGACGACAAGCAAACTCAAATCGACTGCCAGTCGTATAAGAGCGGGTTCCAGCGCGTTGCTATTCGTGAAGATAAGCGAAGTAACATTAACTTTGAACCCGTTCAAGGGCCAGCGATATTGTTTCTAAATGATTCCGCTTATCCTGGTTGGCAAGCTTATGACATTGGGTCAGAGGTAAGCGAAAAAACAGAACTCACTATTCAACGTGCTAACAGCAATGGGCGAAGCGTTTTCTTACCTGAGGCTCGTTTATACAATGTAACCATGAATTACAAACCAATATGGATGCCTTGGGTGCTCGGCTTACTGATCATGGCGCTAGCAGTGTTCCTTGGACTCGTTCGTCTAGTTGGTGTCAAGAGAAAAACCTAACACGGAACATCAATTTTGATCGATATCCGTGTTAGGCAACCCCACCACAACGCCCTGAACTTTTGACCCTACTCTACTCGCTCAAGGACAACAGAGACCCGTTGATCTAATAGCGTCTTAGTTATACTTAGCGTATCGTCAAATTTCAAGCTACGTTACCATGTATTACAAATCACATTAATTGACACTAAGCTGTTGATTTTAATAAACAATTATTAATGACATTTTACGTCAGCGGCCGACATTGTTTGTCAGCCCAGTGACAAATTTGATTTTACGAATTTAGTGGCGAGCTTGTCTGGAATTGTGGTTTTTCTTGTTCTTATAAGTACGCTGACTGACTGATGAATTATTGACTAAGCATTTGGGTAAAGATTTTAAGCCAGACGCAGCATGATCGATCGCGATTGCGTCGTGCAATTTTGTCGATTCAATACCGATATGATTCACTCCAATATCGAAAACCAGATCGTAAAGCCTTAGTAATGAGATTTTATGAGTTTGGCCGGTTTTGTCGAACAGAGCTCGAGTTACAATCGAAAACCGTTCAAAAGGGGAACTTGCCAATAGCAAGGGCAGCGACTCCTTAAAGCGTCCAGAGTTACCAATAAGGTCCCAATACCGAGCGAAACGATTTACAAATTGAACACTCGAATAATCAACTGTGTCGCTGCTAACGATGCTAAACGGCGGGTTTGGATTGAACACCAATTCATGCGCTTGAGTATGCCGAATTATTGGAGAACCCTTCAAACGCTTTAAGATACCCACCTGAATCTCGTGCGGCCCGAGTTGGTACAATTGGTTAAAACTATCTGCAAAGCTTTCGATGCTTTCACCTGGCAAACCAAAAATTAGATCTGCATGTACATAGGCATTGGTGTGTTCACGAATCCAAACGAGGTTACTCTTGGCTTGCGGGTTATTTTGCCTGCGACTAATTCGACTTTGAACATCCGAGTTAAATGTTTGAATTCCGATTTCGAATTGCAAACTGCCCGTAGGAAACTTCGAAATCATTTCTTTTAGAGCCTCGGGCAAATGATCTGGTACGACTTCAAAGTGCAAAAATAAGTCATCGGTCATACGTTCCAAAAAGAACGCCAATATAGTCAAGCTATTTTTGATCTTCAAATTAAACGTACGGTCTACAAACTTGAAGTGCCGCGCACCGCGTTGATACAAAATATCCATTTGCTGTAAAAATTTATCCAAATCAAAAGGCCAAGCGGTTTTATCTAATGCCGACAGGCAGAATTCACACTTGAAGGGGCAGCCTCGAGACGCTTCGACATAAAGCACTCGATTCTCGATATCATCGGCGGTGTAAAGATGATACGGCATAGCGATGGACTCGAGCTTAGCTTGCTTACCGGCGATAAATTTCCCCGCAGGCAATTCATCGTTCAATAGCTCAGATAAGAGCTCCCGAAAGCTGGTCTCACCCCACCCAGAAATCACATAATCGCTGCGCGCAACGATTGTTTGATCATCGCTTTCGTAGCTTACTTCCGGCCCACCCAAGACCACTATCACTTGCGGTGCGACCGCCTTTAGCAAACTAACAACCTGTTCGGTTTGAACTATGTTCCAAATATACACCCCAAAGCCTACCACTTTAGGATTCCCGTTTAATAATCGTTCAACAACGTCTTCGGGGCGCGACTCAAGGGTAAATTCTTGTATCTCACAACGGGCTTCAAACTCACCAAGATTAGCCTTGAGATAACGCAGACCAAACGCACTGTGAATATATCGCGCATTCAAGGTTGCCAATACGACGTCGATTTGCTGGGCTGTTTTTTGTGTCGCTAACATAGTTTAAATTTCTTGCTTGCCATTGATTGCAGCCAGCTGGCTTATAACATAGCCTGACGCTACAAACGCAAAAGTGCCGGTTACATGGGTTATCGACCCCATCCCACCTGCGCAATTAAGAGCATTTGAGCTTGTTTCGTGGTTCGAGCTATTGCTGGGCCGTTGAGCACTCACACCTCCTTCGCCATCAGGATATACAAGCTGCTCATCGGAATACACACAGGGTACCCCAAAACTCCGTTTTAGGTTACGTGCAAAACCATAATCCTGACGTAGTAACTTTCGTGTTCTTGCCAACAACACATCGTGTTGTGTACGGCTTAAATCAACCTGCTTAATCTTTGCGGGGTCAAGTTGGCCTCCTGCGCCACCGGTAGTCAAAATTCTAATTTTTTGTTTTCGACAATAATGAATTAACGCCGCCTTGGTTCTAAAGTCATCAATACAATCAATCACAAAATCGAATTCGTCCTTAATCAACTCATGAAGATTATCTCGGCTGATAAATTCGTCCACCGCGTACACCCGACAGTCAGGGTTTATCTGAGCAACGCGGTCCTTCATCACTAATACTTTATCACGGCCAATGTTGTCGCTGGTTGCCACTAATTGACGATTAATATTTGATTCCGAGACGACGTCCAGATCTATAAGGCTTATAGTTCCGATGGCGCTACGCGCGAGACTTTCCGCTACCCAAGACCCCACGCCGCCGATACCAATCACGCACACATGCGCCCGAGACAAGCGCTCTAAGCCCTTGTCACCGTAGAGCCGAGCGATGCCGCCAAAACGCCGGAGTAAATTTACTTCACCGAGTTCAAGTTCTGATTGAGACATTTAAAATCAAGTGTAGACTTAAGGAATGATTGATACGCACTGCCATTTTGATTTTCCAGATTTTGATCATGACCGCGAGGCGGTATTACAGCGCTGTGCTACCAACGGCGTAACAACAATAGTAGTCCCGGCAGTCAGCGCAAACACATTTAGCCGGACCATACGAATTTGCCAACAATACCCAGAACTTCAAATGGCATTGGGACTTCATCCAATTTTTATCGAACAACATCAGCCTCAGGACTTAATCAAACTCGATGAGCTCATAGAAACCCGTAATCCCAAAGCGGTGGGCGAAATTGGACTGGACTTCTTTGAAAAACAACTCGTTGGCGACAAACTAAAAGAAAAACAAATCGCTTTCTTTACTAAACAGCTGATTATAGCAAAACAGCGCGACTTACCGGTCATTATTCATAACCGCAAGGCCCATGACGAATGCATACAGCTGCTCGCCCAAGTCAAGGTAAGGGGTGGCATTATTCATGCCTTCAATGGTAGTTTGCAACACGCAATAAAGTATATCGAACTCGGGTTCGCTCTGGGTTTTGGAGGTATGCTCACTTTTGAACGCTCGAGCAAACTTCGCAAACTCGCTGAACAACTGCCTTTAGAGTGGATAGTATTAGAAACCGACGCACCTGATATGACGGTAGTCCAACACAGAGGCGAGCGGAACAGCCCAGAATATATTCCCTATGTTCAACAATCTCTCGCAGTGATAAAAAGCTGCTCTCTAGAAACTGTCGCGCAAACGACATCACTGAATGCCAAACGAGTTCTAGACCTATAAGCTTCTGACAATCGTCACTCGAAACAGCTAAACTAACGAATAATCACAGAATCTATACTCAGTTTTATGAAAAACACCTTATCGGCTGCGGTTATCTTAATTGGTAACGAACTGCTTTCAGGCAGCATTGAAGACAAAAACCTCACTCACATTGCCAAAACCTTGGAGATACGTGGCATACGCGTAAGAGAGACTCGAATTATTCCGGATATCGAGGGCGAAATTGTCGACGCGGTAAACACGTTAAGGGCTAAACATGACTATGTGTTTACTACTGGGGGAATTGGCCCGACCCATGACGACATTACATCGGACTCTATCGCCACCGCGTTCGGTGTCGAGAATGTGATCGTCCAAGACGTATTTGACGGCATTCAATCATACTTAGATAGCAAAGGTATCGAATTCACGCTCGCTGCACAGCGCATGGCTCACGCGCCTCAGGGAGCCGAAATGATACGCACCGACAGCTCTATCATTCCTGGTTATCGCATCGAAAACGTGTTCGTTATGGCGGGTGTGCCAAGAATCATGCGTCTCATGCTGGACGGCATTATTAATCACTTAAAAACTGGCTTAGAAATTTATAACGCCTATGTTCATGCAAACGTCGGTGAAGGCGAGATCGCAGCGGCCTTAGAGACAATTCAAAATCAGCACCCTGACGTTGATATTGGTAGCTATCCGCAAGACACCGACTCTACTCTTAGCGATTATCGCGTGATTTTCGTGGTCAAAGGAACAGAGCCAACTGAGCTCGAACAAACATGTCAGCAAATTCTCCAAGCCTGTGAAGACGGTGGATACGAAGCAATACAACCCTAGAACAATATGACATATGTCACCTTGAATTAGTGATGGGCGTCAATAGCGCCTAAACCGCCGCGCAGCTATGGTGGTCTTGTTATCAGCGAGGCCCTATGAACACTGCATTAACCACTAAGCATCTAGTTGTTCGCTTTGGCGACAAGGTTGCTCTCAATTCAATAAACTTATCCATTGCCGATCAAGGCGTTACGGCATTACTTGGTGCTAACGGCGCCGGCAAAACCACCCTAATTAACTGCGCACTCGGGCTTTGTAAACCCAGCTCTGGCGAACTAAGCGTGTTCAACAAAAAGGTTGGAAACATAGAGACCAAAAGGCTTATCGGCGTCATGTTACAAGACTCGGGGTTACCTGACCTACTAAGCCCGGCTGAGCACATAGAACTGTTTAGCAGTTACTACCAAAACCCGTTGAGCGTAGCCGAATTGACTCGACGATGCGATCTCGAAGGTTTCATCAATACACGTTACAAACACCTCTCAGGCGGTCAAAAGCGTCGCGTCCAATTTGCCTTAGCGATAGTGGGTCGCCCAAAACTGGTGTTTCTTGACGAGCCAACAACCGGCTTAGATATAGATGCGCGTAAAACAGTCTGGAATACCATCGATGACTTACGCAATGGTGGTACCGCGGTTCTATTGACAACGCATTATCTTGAAGAAGCCGATTCATTAGCAGACCACACGATTGTTATGAATAAAGGCGACATCATTGCAAATGATTCCACTAACAACATACGAGCCGCCGTCAGCGGTTCTATTATTCATTGCGAAACGATCATTGATGTCACGCAAATTCAATCCTTACAACGAGTTGAGTCAGCGCAATTAAGCGGAAAACAGGTTGAAATACGCAGCCAAGATGCGGCCGCAAGTCTGGCTGATCTATTAAAAATTGACCCCAATATCAAGAACCTAACGGTAACTAAAGCAAGTCTCGAAGATGCATTTATTAAACTGACTAAAACACAAAATAAACAAGGTGTACAGAGATGAACGTTTTATTCAACGAAACCGGCGCGGAAATTCTTAAAGCCCTTCGTGCTCCGGAATTTCTATTGCCAACGGTATTGATGCCTAGTGCGTTTTACAGCATCTTCGGAGTGGTATTGGGAGGCGCTGGAACTAATAACGCTACTTATCTATTAGCGACTTACGGCGTATTCGCCGTGATGGGCCCCTCGATATTCGGCTTTGGTGTTGGTGTCGCCGCCGAGCGAGATCGGGGTTGGTTACAGCTCAAACAAGCGGTTCCTTCCCCCGCCTATAGCTATGTAGCAGCAAAGATAATTACTACCATTTTATTCGCGACGCTGGCCCTTATGCCGGTCTACCTAATCGCAGGATTTTTCGGCCAGGTAGAATTAGCTCGCAACATTTGGTTCGCATTGTTTGCGGTTCATTTGGCTGCCGCCATACCATTCGTCCTGATTGGCTTGTGTCTAGGGTTTTCGTTTCAATCAGGGGGCGCCGTTGCCGTCTCGAATATCGTATTCCTTGGTTTATCAATGCTAGGGGGGTTGTGGTTTCCGGTTTTCGCCTTTCCCAGTCTCATGCAAACGATGGCTAAGTTCACACCTTCCTATCATCTCGGTGAACTGGCTCTTGCCGTAGTTGGCGCAGCTGGAGAACGTGCCAGCAGCTTCAACGTAATTAGTATCTTGATTATGAGCATTCTATTTTTAGTCTTGGCTCTTTGGACATGGTCGCGACAGCGCTAGGGAGACAACACTATGCTAAAACAAATATTTCTTATCTGTTGTGTTGGTATCGCACTGGCAATCACTGCTGTATTGTTTTCATTACCAACCCCGGACAGACAATTGACCGCCGCGGTTCGATCTAGTGACTTAGTATTAATTAGTAATGCAACGGTGTTTAACGGTTCGGATTTCATCGACAATATTGACGTGGAAATAGCCAACGGGCGATTCAAAGCGATCGGGCCGAACTTGAGTTCGGCAGCCACAGCGCGTATTGATGGGTCCGGCAAGACTTTGATCCCGGGACTGATCGATGCTCATACTCATTCTTATGGTGATGCTTTGAGAACCGCTATCAACTATGGCGTTACCACTCATGTGGATATGTTCACGTCTCCCAGCCAACTACAAACGCAAACTTTAGACCAAAGTTCGTCAAACATCCCACGAACCGAAATGTTCAGTGCTGGCATGTTAGCGACAGTAGAAGGAGGCCACGGCGCTCAGTTTGGAGTCGACATAGAAACGCTTAACTCGCCAGAGCAAGCCAGCGCGTGGGTTCTGCGACGAATCGATGAAGGGTCAGACTTTATAAAACTGGTGTATATGCCGTACTCCAATTATTTTAATAGCCTAGACCGAGACACTGCACGTGCAATTATTCAGGCTGCCCATCGTAATGGTATGAAAGCAGTGGCTCATATTTCAAGTCAACGACCTGCGACGGAATTATTAGAAGATGGCATCGACGGCTTAGTGCATATATTTGCTGACCAAGAGATCAGTAATGAGTTTTTATCGTTGGCAAAAGATAAAGATATTTTTGTTATCCCAACACTGTCTGTCATCGCCGCGGCAGCTAACGAAAATCTGGCCGAAGACTTGCTGAATGATTTGACCATTAGCGACTATCTTACGCCTTCTCAGACTCAACAACTGAAAGCCAACTTCGGATCCACCAATATTCCAGGATTCGATCTCCAGCTCGCGACCTTCAATGTAAAACGTCTGCACGAAGCCGGTATAAGCATACTTGCAGGCTCGGACGCTCCAAACCCTGGTACGACCTATGGCGCATCCATTCACCAAGAACTTGAACTACTGAATTCCGCAGGTCTAACATCTGCTCAAGCTATCAATGCGGCGTCGTACAACGTGGCTCGAGCATTCGACTTACAATCATCGGGAACACCCATAAGAGGGCGAATTATCGCCGGCGCTAAAGCCGACTTCATTATGTTGAAAGCATCACCCGAAACCAATATAAAAGCGACTCGTCAGATCGTCGATATTTATCAAGACGGTGTATCTGTTGAACGAATAACCACAGGTCGACAAGCAGCGAAACTAATTGTCGGGCCTGATTTGAGTAATTTTGGCAGCGGTCTAAATACCTCGAACGGGTTAATTTGGTCAACCACTGATGATTCAATGGTCGGCGGCGCTTCGTCCGCCGCCATTCAAACTCTCGAAGAAGGTTTACAGATAAACTCGACCGTCAAACATGGGTTCGTATTTCCTTGGGCAGGCGCGGCGGTATTCGGAGAGCATCGGCTTGATATCTCGCATTATTCCACACTCAGCTTTAAGGTTCGTGGTTCAGTTGGCGAATACAGAGCCATGGTGTTTTCAGGATCAAATACTGGAATCCCACCATCTCAAACATTTGTCGTTAGACAAGAATGGCAAAATATTGAACTGCCACTATCAAAGTTTCGTGGCTTTGATCCAAGGCAATTCTTAGGCTTAGCAATTGTTGCAGGTCCAACCACAGGGGAATTTGAGCTTTACCTCGATGATGTTAAGCTGCGACCATAATGCAACATCCCAAATCGAATAACATTAGTTACTGGAAAAAACCGTTAGGAGAACGAGCGGAATTTTATCTGGTCTACTTGGTCTTCTATTTCATTCCATGGTTATTTAAAACTCCGAGCGTCAACGATCTTATTGCCATCGTACTGGCACTGGCAGTTTTTTTACCAATTTACTTTCACGGTCACAAACAAACTGGCCTCAAAAGCATTCCTCATGTGGCTACAATATCCTTAATTGGCTTTGCTGTGTCTCCATTTTTTGGCTCCCACGGGGTATTTCATGTTTATGCGATGGTGCAAGCCGGGTTTCTGCGTCCCGAAAGATTCGCTTGGGTTCTTGTCGTTATAACAACCTCAGTGTTTACCGTTTTTTCTTGGCTCACTCTGCAACCTTGGTGGGAATACGGGTTCGCTTTATTTATTGGCCTTATTACCGCTATCGGCGCGATTTCAACCGCCGGCCGAATAGAGAAAAACGACCAGCTCGAACGCACACGAGAATTGGATCAGCAGCTCGCCGCTGTCACCGAACGAGAACGTATCGCCCAAGATTTACACGATTTGCTAGGTCAGACGCTCACTATGGTTGCGCTAAAGTCTGAAGTAGCGGTTAAGCTATTTGACAAAAAGCCTAAACAAGCTAAACGTGAATTAGAAGAAATTAGAGATGCGGCAAGAACCGCGCTAAAGGACGTCCGCAATGCTGTCGCGGGTATGAACAAAACAACTCTGGCATTAGAAATTTCGCGAGCACAACAAATACTCAGTTCGGCAAACATCGAACTCAAAATAGTCGGCGATACTCCAAATTTGAATTCGCAAAGCGATCAAGTTCTCGGCCTCACTGTTCGCGAAACCATGACCAATATCGTTAGACACTCGCAAGCTGATCAGGCGATGTTAACGATTAGCACCGATGGACAATCGCTGAACGTCATTGTTGAAGACAATGGAACACCCAGCTCTATTGAAGAAGGCTCGGGATTAACTGGATTACGCAGACGCATCGATGACTTAGGCGGAATAACCCGCTTTGAATTAACGCCTGGGCTTAAAATATCGATGCAAATACCGAATTGGAGGCTCACCCAAGAATGATACGCATCGTAATTGCCGAAGACCAATCACTGCTTCGTGGCGCCCTCGCTAGCTTATTGTCGCTAGAAGACGATATCGACGTCATCGCCGAGGCCTCTAATGGATTAGAAGCCCTCGAGATGGTGAGGAAACACAAACCGGATGTTCTACTTACTGATATTGAAATGCCAAATGCTTCAGGAATCGAGGTTGCTGGCTCCCTCAAGACCTCAGGATTGAACACAAAGGTAATGATTGTTACCACCTTCGCACGCCCAGGTTATCTTGAGCGTGCTCGAGCGGCCGGTGTTCTGGGGTACGTGCTTAAAGATGCGCCTAGTGAATCACTCGCCGACTCATTGAGAAAAGTCGCAAACGGCGAGCTTGTAATCGAACATGGCTTAGCCGAAGCGGCCTGGGCATCGCCCGACCCACTCAACGACCGAGAGCGAGAAATTTTAAAATTAGTCGAACAAGGAAAAACCAACAAACAGATAGGCGAAGAGCTTTATTTGAGCGCAGGGACGATACGAAACTATCTCGCCGATGCAAGCCAAAAGCTCGGTTCAAACAACCGTATCGAAGCTTCTCGAATTGCCAGAGATAACGGTTGGCTATAGGCGAAGCTGCAACGTTATTGAGCGTCAGATCTCTTATACAGGGGGTCTTTAAACACAAATAGGCCAATCAAGAAAAAATTCAATACGAATATTATTCCCGCAGAAAATAACTTTGCAATAAGCAGGTGGGCGTTGAGGAACTCGACCCCAACATAAATTATCACTTGATTTAGCAACAAACAGCCAATCGCAAAAGAGATAAACAAGATGATGCTCATTGTCTTATTTCCCTCTCGATTATCTTCATACACCATGTACTTGGAAACCAAATATTTGACCACCCCACCAACCGTGAAACCAACAGCCGCCGCCATTAAGTAGGACACATTGGCTAAGCTAAATAGCAACCACATCAAACCAACATCAGCACCGACAGCCAACAGACTGCTGCCGCCATAACGTATTACTTTTATCAGAAAATCCAAGTTCATCTTTCAATCGGCGTTGATCAAATCTAGATTGTTTTATCTGTCTGCTTTAACAAGTTTGGACTATACAGAGAATGGCTTGCTTTTGTAGTCATAACGACACTGATTCGCTAGATTTTTGTAGGGCCCTGATAGAAACTACAATCAACCGTATGATCATTTACCATGCCAGTAGCCTGCATAAACGCGTAGCAAATCGTGCTTCCAACGAACTTGAACCCTAGTTTTTTTAACGATTTGCTCATGGCATCGGACTCTTTGGTCATCGCAGGGACATCTGCCAACGATTTGCGCGCGTTCACCTTTGGTATGCCATCAACAAACGACCACAAATACTCTGAAAAACTGGGACTTGATGCGTCTGCCTGCATATCTAAATAGAGCTGAGCATTGACGATAAACGCGTTCACTTTCAATTTGTTCCGAATGATACCGGGGTCTGAAAGTAATTCCTGACGTTTTGCGTCGTCGTAGTTCGCTATTTTACTTGGGTCAAAACCGTCAAACACCTTACGATAATGAGCTCTTTTCTTTAAAACGGTGATCCAACTAAGGCCTGCTTGGGCGCCTTCCAAGTTCAACATCTCAAACAGCTCGCGGTCGTCGTAAACCGGTACTCCCCACTCTTGGTCATGATACTGCTGATATAACTCGTCGTTCGAGCACCATCCGCACCGTTTTATGTCTGCCATCTTTTCTCCAACTGCTATTTTTCATCACCGCGTAGAGCGGTTACTTTGTCGTGCATGGTCAGACGAGTGGCCTCACTTGGTTCTACTGGATCACCCGCAACCACGGTTAACTTCTTCATAAAACTCCTTGGCCAGCCCTTTAGGGCAGAACCGCGTTTGCGACTTGACCAGGTTCCCCAAACACCTCTTAAGGCGAGTGGAACAACCGGCACAGGCGTGCGTTTTACAATGTCATCGATACCGGGTTGAAATTTACTGATCTCTCCGTTCTTGGTAATCCCGCCTTCGGGGAAAATCACCACTAAACGCCCTGCTTCGAGTTCTTTGGCGACGGTGTCAAACGCATGCTTCACCAACTCGGGACGTTCCCTTCGATTTCCAATCGGTATCGCCTTCAACCACCTAAACAAACGCCCCGCAATTGGCAATTCGTAGAAACCGTACCACATAACAAAACGCGCAGGTCGTGGCAGCACGCCTAGCAGTATAGGTGGATCAAAAAAACTGACGTGATTACAGACCAATAACGCCGGCCCAGTTTCAGGAATTTTATCAAGATCTTCCTTTTTAATGCGATAAATACTATGAGCCAATAGCCAACTAACTAAGCGCAGAAAATATTCAGGAATCTGCGACAAAATATACAGGGCGACGATCAGATTGAGGATGGCTAGAATTTTAAAAATTTCCATCACGCTAAAACCAAACGCATCCAACAAAATGCCAAGCCCACCTGCAAGAATCATAAACAAGGCGTTAATAATATTATTGACCGCGATAATTCTAGAACGCTTTGATGCGGCGCTATTAGTTTGCATGTAGGTATAAAGCGGCACAATAAACAAGCCAGCAAAGAATGCAATCAAAACCAAATTAACTATCGCGCTTGGCACACCAGGGGTAACTATGACTTCAGAAAGCGACCTCATTTCTTCACTATGAGGAATTACTACAGAGCCTAAATTCCATGTAAACAAGCTAATTCCAAGAGCGCCAATTGGTACTAGACCTAGCTCTACTCGGCCAGACGAAAATATGGAGCAAGCGAATGAGCCAAAAGCGATGCCTATGGTGAATGTCGCGAGTAGAAAAATAGCGACTTTCGGATCACCATTTAAGACTTCGATAGCGAATACTGGGAACAATGTGAGCACAAGTGCACCAACAAACCAGAACCAAGAATTCGCTAAAATCGACTGAAAAACACCGTAATCTTCGCGCGCCATCCTTATGATTTCAGCGGTTTTGGTAAATATATTAAATGAAAGTTTCAATTCAGGCGCCGCCGCTGGCGCATTCGGAATCATTCTGGCGGAAAACCAACCCAATATCGCAAAGCCAACAATGGCCAACATAAGATACGGCAAATACGATTGTTGTTCACTTAAGGCCCCGCCTAATACTTGACCCAACAGAATAGCTATGAAAGTTCCTGCTTCTACATAGGCATTGGCACTGAGAATCTCATTAGCTTTAACGTGTTGGGGCAATATGCTGTACTTTATTGGCCCAAAAAATGCCGATTGCGTCCCCAGCGCGAACAAAACAGCTAACATACCTGGCACGTTTTTAAAGTACAAAGCCAGGCAGCCACATAACATAATAATAATTTCAGCCACCTTTATCTGCCGGATCAACCAAGCCTTTTCATACTTATCAGCTAGTTGGCCAGTAATCGCACCAAATAAAAAGAACGGTAAAATAAATGCCACCAATGCGGAATTAACGTAGATACCACGATGTTCCTCGGCAAGAAAGTAGGTGATGAGAATTGCAAAAGCATAGCGGTAAACATTATCGTTGAACGCGCCCAAAAACTGCGTACAAAAATACGGCAAAAAGCGCCGTTGAGTAATTAATTGCTTTGCCATAGTGTGCGTCTTCTCACTGTTAAGTGTGCCTGCTGTATTATAATTATCCTATAGATGAAAAAGAGTACCACAAACTCCGCCATGCCTGCGTCGCAAGTTGATATCCTGATTTTGGGGCAAGGCCTGAGTGGGTCAATGCTCGCCTTTGAACTCATTTCTCGCGGCAAGCGCGTTATGGTGATAGATAATAATCATCAGGGCAGCGCGAGCCAGGTGGCCGCCGGTATTATTAACCCGATTACCGGTCATCGACTCAATTTAACTTCAGGTTTTGCTGATTATTTCTCATGTGCGACCAAGTTCTATCACCGCATGGAAAACGTATTAAACGCCTCGCTGATTCGATCAATAGATCAAATTCGCTTACTTAAAAACCCAGGCCAAGCGAGTTATTTAGAACAACGTTTAAACCAACAAGACTACCAAGCCTTTTTAGAAGAAAACCGCACTTCAACACCCTTTAAGCGAGACGAATACGGAACGGCTAAGGTCAAACAGACCGCCATCGTCAACACAAAAGTGTTACTCGAGAAAGTAAGGGATTGGTTATCGCAAAATGATTCGTATCATTGTGAGCTTGTCGATTACTCTCGAATCCACTTTACCTCCGAGAGTATCGAATACGGCACAATCAAAGCCAATGACGTTATTTTTTGCGAAGGCTATCAAGCAATACACAACCCATGGCTGAAGCAATTACCATTTAAATTAGCAAAAGGCGAAGTCTTAACGTTGGCAAAATCAACAAACGATGCGGCAATGTTAAGTTGGGGTAATTGGCTGATTCCTCATAATAATAATAGCGTTAAGTTGGGCTCAAACTATGCTTGGCAAGACATCCAACTCGCACCATCGACAGGAGTTCGAGAAAAATTACTTGATAGCCTACGAAAACACACCGCATTAACACCTGATGTATTAACTCATGAAGTCGGCATTCGACCTACTACCACGCACCGACACGCGTTTATTGGCGCCATCAGTAATCTTGATCACGCATATTGTTTCAACGGATTCGGAAGCAAAGGGTGTTTAACCATCCCGAGTCACGCGGAACTCTTAAGTGACCATTTACTAGAGAAAAGACTGATACCCGAGGAACTAAGCAAATGGCTTTGACCGATGACGCGCACCGTTTAATAAGTGAGCACTTCACTGATAGGCCCACAAAACTAGCCATTGATGCGACCTGTGGTAATGGTTTCGACACACAATTTCTAATTGAACTTGGCTTTTCCAAGGTGATCAGCTTCGATGTTCAAGAGGTGGCGATAAAAGCGACAGCTAACCGACTCAAGCAACTCGGATTGAACAATGCCGAACTTGTTCTAAGCAGTCACGAACTTATCCACCATCATGTAAATGCTGAAGTCGATTGCGTGATGTTTAATTTTGGCTATCTACCCAGCGGAGACAAAACCATAACCACGGATGCTAACAGCAGCCTCAAAGCCATATCCATAGCGTGCGAGCTGCTAAGCCCTAGCGGGATTATTACGCTAATGTGTTACCCTGGCCATTCGGCAGGTGCGATAGAAGCAAAGGCTATTACTCATTGGTTTGATACCCTTGGGAAAGGTTGGAGTGTCGAAACCCATTTAGCCGTCTCACCAAAAGTAACCGCGCCGATTCTTTATTTATTAAAGCGCGTGGTATAAGTTTTGGCGGTACGAAGTAAACCTCAGGCTAATGATATCGAATCACTTTTCCCGCGCAGCATTGATATCATCTAAGCTAATGCGCGGTATCTAAATACTCAGACTGTGTGAAAACACATCAAAGGATATAATTACTCCAACCGAGTAG
>CAYQVT010000068.1:0-15440 GCA_964420885.1 uncultured Gammaproteobacteria bacterium | reverse complement strand
TTGGTCCCTGGTTCGAGTCCAGGTGGGCCCACCAATTTAATTAAAAATATCAAAGACTTATGGATAAATCGATATTTAACACTTGTCAAATTTGCCAAACGAGTACACCACGAGTACACTGCTCAGTAGTGAGATACTCTTATGGCCACGATCAGTAAGACCAAATATGGTAAGTGGCGAGCCCTAGTTAGAGTAAGCGGCTGGCCAGCGACATCCAAAAATTTCCGCATTAAGCGTGATGCGGAGACTTGGGCGCGCGTCACAGAAGATGAAATGATAAGAGGTGTTTTTGCTCCACGAGCTAATACCGAACAACTATCTATTCGAAATGCCTTAGAGCGATACATCAAGGAAGTCACCCCAACTAAATCCCCCACCACCCAAGTATCTGAAAGACAGCGTGCAAGGCATCTGCAAACCATATTCGGTAAATACAGCCTAGCCGTTTTGAACACCGACATTATTTGCGACTATCGCGATAAACGTCTGAAAGAAGGCAAAAGCAATAACACCGTAAGGCTCGAATTAGCTCTTCTAGGTCACCTCTACACCACCGCCATCAAAGAATGGCGAATCGGAATCGACGTGAACCCAGTCCATAACGTCAGAAAACCCAGCGGCGGCAGTGGTAGAAACCGCCGTTTAATGGATGACGAAGAAGAACGATTACTTGCAGCTTGCGATGAATACTCAAACCCAATCTTAGGCTGGGTTGTACGAATTGCACTTTACACCGCCATGAGGAGTGGCGAAATATTTTCCCTTACCGAAGCGAATGTAGACCTAGTTAAGAAAGTGGTCACTATCCACGATACAAAAAATAAAGACTCTAGAACGATTCCACTCACGAATAAGGCTCAAGCTGTATTTGAAGATGTATTAAATAATGCACTTCGTTCACCTGACACAGATTTATTATTCTACGGAGAACCTAGTCGCAAAGATGGAGTCAGACGTGCTTATGCAATTGAAAAATGTTGGCGTCAGGCTTTAGAAAGATCAGAAATAGAAGGCTTAAGATTTCACGATCTTCGTCATGAGGCTACGAGTCGGTTTGTTGAAGCAGGTCTTTCAGATCAACAAGTAGCCTCTATTACTGGACATAAATCTATGCAAATGCTTCGACGCTACACGCACTTGCGTAACGAAGATTTAGTTAGTCTAATTTCGAATATATAAAATGCATGATCGTTACTTTTTAAAAAGGTGATAGCCTAACTTAAAACTATTGCTTAGTGCTACGTTCTATATTTATCGAGAACTGTCAGAACCACATCATCAGCATATCTAAGGACGACGAAAATAACCGAGAAAGCTTAACTGTAATCTTTACGGAAAACGTTGCAAAGAAAAATTATGCGCTTATACAGCCTTTTACTCTAGCTGCTTAAATTCTCTATGCCTTCGCCATAAACGAATACCGTTCAAGGTTACGAAAGCCAACCCAATCAATAAAACGCTTTCCGTCGTTACAGCAAGGACAACGACCACAACAGCAAGAATTAAAAGCTCAAATAGCTTGAGCCCTCTTTTTTTCAGTATGAAGTCATGGCACAACCAAGTAGCTACTAGGTAAATAGCGAGCGCAATGGATAAACCTAAGACGGCTTTACCCATTGCTATATGACCATGTTGAGTTGCCGCATCAACACACACGCTGATCAGAGCACCAACTGCTGCGGCAGCCGCGAACAAAAAATAGTAACCGTAAGACCAAAGAAAGCATGTGGTTTCATTGTGCAGTTGTTCTTCTACATGATCATCGAAGTACAACCACCACATAGAAAATAGAATTAGCAAAGCACCTGAAACAATCATGCCTAATTCAAGAGTGAAATACTTAAAAACACTATCGAATGCATTTACTGACGCTAAGATAGATTCGCCAAGAACAATGATTGTTAATAGCCCCATGCGCTCCTCAATGTGTTCGACATGATATTTCGTGTTCTCACCTTTTGCCATGGAGCGTTCAGCAAGCCATGGCACCAGTAATTCGCATATCAGTAAAAAGATCCAGACAGCCCAATTTTGATAAAACAAAACTGTAAAGGTCCAACCGCATTGAGTCAGGAGTACACCCAAAGAATAACGTAAAGCAACAGGGCGAGACTCAATGTCGTCACGAGCCACTTTAAGCCACATAAGGATATAGGGAATGCGCATCACCAGATAACCAAGCATGATATAAAGAAAGTTTGCTTCTTGGAATGCGGGTTTAATACCAATCGCAACAATGATGACTCCAATCATTTGAGCAAAGGAAGCAAGCCGAAACTGGGTGTCATCAGTGTCGTATCCTGACGCAAAGAAAGTATAGGTATTCCATGGCCACCAAACGCACCAAAAAATCCATAGGTACATTAAGAGCGCATGTGTTACATGGTGCACCTCAGTAATCGCATGGTGTAATTCGCCTGCTAAAAAGGCAATTGCCACCACATATACCAAGTCATAGAAAAGTTCGAGTGGTGTTGCCGAACGATATGGTTCGTCTTTACTACGCGCGACAACCGGATTGATAAGCACCGAACGTGCTAGGGGTTTTTTTGACATAGGCTTTCTTAATTAAATCTATTTTTACGAATACTGAGTGCTCTTCATTAAATTGCTCTAAAAAGGCGCGAATTCGTCCTTAGCAACTGACGGTACTGCCCAGCGTTCTTTTGCATTAATGGTTGTTTGCGGAACGGTGCCCCTTGGCAACTGCATACGATCTCCGTACAGCCATAAAACAAAGTTAGTTCGCCTACCACTGGTAATCGGCTGTGCCGCGTGCGCGACAGTGCCTCTATGAATCATCGCGATACCAGGCTTAAACGTTAATCTATTTGCTTTGCCTGAAATTGGGTCATAAAAATCCACTTCAGAGCCTGAGAAGGATTCTCCTGGTAAATTTAGGTTGATGTTTAGCGTTGCGGCTGACGCATCCGAATGTAACTGCAGAGATGTATCAATCCCCGGCTGATACTGAATCGAGAACCCAAAAGTCTGCGTGTCGTAACCGATGATTTCAGGGAACAAAAGCCGAGCGGTCGGCCGCATGTACTTATCAAGTAACGTATTGTAGAAGTGTTGAAAGTTAGGCGCGGCTAAAAAGCCCTCTGAGCGCTTATCAAGCATTGCTCCGAAACGGTTGAGTGCAATTCCATACGGCGGACGCAATGGAATATTTGCCTCTTGAACTGTTTCGAGATATTCGCGCAGATCGGCAAGGCGTTCAGGATCAAAGAACTGGCATTGAAAAACGCCTGGGGACACTTCGTTCCAGAGTTTCTCTACCGCAATCTCTTTTGTTGGGTCGTCCCAAGCAGCTTGTACTGCATCGCGAAATTTAGGGTCAAGTAATGAATCATCGAGCTTAAAAATCTTATCTCGCTCTAATTCTTCCCATTCATTCCAAGCATCACTGAGTAATTGCTTATTCTGAGACCAAAACTGTTCCACGGAGGGTGCTCGATGCAGCATGGCTTCTCTTGAAGGTAGTTCTAAGGCTCGTGCACGCTCCAACCTGCTTGATGATGTGTGACTATTAGGAACTGTGTTTTTCATTTCTCTTTCTCCAACATTATTCAATATATCGATCAGCAATCGACGATGCCTTAATCTATTGCATCAATAATGATTGATAAAGATGATGGATAAAGATACAGAATCAATATTTTTTATATAATCATATTATTCTCTCATCTAAAAAATTATCAATATAATATTTATACTGATTCGCTAAAAAACATTATTATCAATAAATTATGAGTCATGTAGTCTAAAGTTCCGTTTCAAACAAGACAAATATCAAGGATATCTTCCAATGAACTACAAGAACTTTAAAACCTTTAACGCTGTCGTAGATGGTGGCGTTTTAACCGTAACGATCGATTTTCCACCCGTCAATGTTCAAGGCCAAGCAATGCTTGAAGATTTGAATTCGCTGGCTATGAGACTTGAGCGTGACCGAGAGACGAAGGTTGTCGTCTTTCAATCCGCTCACCCCGAAATATGGGTATGTCACTACGACACTGAGCTTTTAAAAGACATGTCATCCGAAGCTGTCTCTAGAGAAGAAGTAAAGTTGCTGGACCTTCAATCTGTATTAGAGCGTATTAGCCGAGTGCCTCAAGCGACAATTGCAAAACTTGAAGGCTTCGCACGCGGTGGTGGACATGAATTTGCATTAGCCTGCGATATGCGTTTTGCGGCACGTGGAAAATATAAGTTCATGCAAATGGAAGTCGGTATGGGCATTTTACCTTGTGGCGGTGGGGCATCACGAATGGCACGCCAGGTTGGCCTAGGTCGCGCGCTAGAAATTATATTAAGTGCTCGTGATTTTGATGCCGATGAAGCCGAGGCTTACGGCACGGTAAACAAGGTGCTTGAGCCTGATGAAATTGGTGAGTATGTTGAAGCTCTAGCTAAACGTATTGCACAGTTTCCAGCTGAATCAATCAATGCGTGTAAGCAAACCGTTTATGAATCGATTGATAAACCAATCGATGAAGCATTGAAAGCGGAAGCCTATTGGCTCTATCAAGCGACAAGTAAAACACCCGCATTGACTCGCTTTACTTGGGCCGACGAACAAGGTGCTCAGTTCGATATGGACAACCAGAGAAACTGGGAAAACATGGTTATGGATATCCAACAAGTTAACGATTAATTTTCGTTAGCTGAAACTAATATCAGGGGTAATTAATAATAAGATTGCGCCTGATGTTAAAGGTTTTCATACAAGAAACGTATTCAACAACTAGATATTAATTAGGAATTAAGAACCATGAAGAAAACCATACTCATTACCGGATCTACTGATGGGATAGGCAAAGCGACCGCGGAAGCATTAATAAGCCAAGGTCACACCGTTCTATTACATGGCCGAAACCAAAATAAGCTTGAGACAGTTAAAAGGGAATTAAGCAAAACTAATGGTTCAGCGGACATTAAAATCTACTCGGCAGATCTTTCTGATTTCGCTTTAGTAGAGCAACTTGCTGAAGCCATCTCTAAAGATCACCAAGCCATTGATGTTTTAATCAACAACGCTGGCGTTTTCAAAGTGCCAAACAAGACAGCTAAGAATGGGATCGATATTCGATTCGTTGTTAATACCATTTCACCATATCTTCTTACCAAGAAGCTGAGCCCACTCTTAGGGTCTAAGGGACGTGTAATTAACCTCTCTTCAGCTGCGCAAGCACCTGTGGACATTGCAGCTCTAGGAGAAGCAAATTGCTTGAGTGATGATATGGCTTACGCACAGAGCAAGCTTGCTTTAACAATGTGGTCACGCCATTTCGCTCAGACTCAAGGCGAAAAAGGGCCTGCCATTATCGCTGTAAATCCAGCTTCTTTTTTAGGCAGCAAGATGGTTAAAGAAGCTTATGGCACGCAAGGAAACGACCTTCAAATAGGCGTAGATATCTTGGTAAGAGCCTCTCTTTCAAAAGAGTTCTCTGACGCTTCAGGTTTGTACTTTGATAACGATAAAGGTGCATTTAGCGACCCGCATCCAGATGCATTAGACCCGATTAAGAACCAAGCGGTAACTGAAAAAATTGAAGAAATTCTTTCATAGTCCAAGCGCTTTTATATCAAGGGCATCTACTACCAACTAAAACCGAGGAAAAAATATGTTAGGCGAAAACCACTCTCTACTAAACGAATTCCCAGAATTTAAAGAGCTGATTACAAAGCTAGTATCAAGCGACCAATCATTTGCAGAGACGACAGTTAAGTACGATGAACTTGATGCAAAGATCAGAAAGCTGGAACTGGCAAACTCACCAATTGGTGATTCTGAAATGCACAAAATGAAACACGATAGGTCTGAGCTAAAAGATTTACTGTATCGGAGACTAACCTCGCATAACGAGTGATACTTTACGTGTTCTCCCAATAGGGATTATCACCAAATCCTTCACTAAAATAATCGATAAATGCTCGCACCTTAGGTGCGAGTAAGCGCGAGCTAGGGTAAACAGCCCAGATAGCCGTATCACTCGCGAGAGGCTGGTCTTTCAAAATTTGGACTAATTCACCGCTTCGTAGTTGCTCATAAGCACACCATACCGAACATATTGTAATGCCGAGCCCTGCGATACAGGCATCCCGAACGGCCTCACCATTATCCATGCGCACGATGTGTTTTGGCTTAACGCTTTGACGGCCGTTTGATGTGTCAAACGCCCATTCTTCTAACCCCATTAAACCAACACAATCGAAATCAGTTAAATTGCTGAAGGATTCAGGCTCACCGTATTTCTCAATAAACGCAGGTGAAGCACATACCACCCGAGCATCGGAAGCAAGCTTTCGCGCAACCAATGTGGAATCGCTTAAACTAGAGTTTCTAATAGCGATGTCAAAGCCACCTTCCACCATATCCAAGATCGAATCGGTTAGCCGTAGATCAAGCGAAAGGTCGGGATAAAGCTTCATGAAACTCGCGAGTGCTGGAACAATATGCATACGCCCAAATGACGCTGGTGCGGTAACCCGCAAGGTGCCTTGCGGTGTAATACTGCCGGAGCCAACCGACGCTTGCGCAAGTTCAACACTATCGAGAACCTCTTCGGCGTGAGGTAAAAAGTCAATACCTTCTTCAGTTAAAGACACACGGCGAGTTGTTCTGTGAATCAGTCTAACCCCGAGACCTTCCTCAAGCTTATTAATATGAGCACTGGATACCGCTGGAGAAAGCCCCAACTCCTTCCCCGCCATACTAATATTGTTTGTGGCGGCTACACGAACGAATAATTTTAGATGCTCTATGTTCATTATCAACAAAAACTATAAATTGATTTAATTAATATGAATATTATCAGTTATTAAACAGGCAAATATACTTGGTTTCTAATTAATCAGTACACGAGAATTTGATAGTGAAAGCAATGATTGTTAAAGCCTACGGAAACAGTGACGTTTTTGAAGAGGTTGAGATTCGAACCCCGACCATACAGCCAGGCCATGTATTAGTAAAAATTGCGGCAACAAGCGTCAATACCGTCGACACAATGATTCGGCAAATGGGCCAAGACTTACCCTTATCTCCTGCCTTACCCGCGCTTCTAGGTATGGACTTTGCTGGAACAGTTGAAGAAGTCGGCGACGGTGTTAGCAATTTCAATGTTGGTGATGAAGTTTATGGCTGCGCGGGCGGGCTTGCTGATTTACCCGGAGCTCTCGCAGAATTTATCCTAGCAGATTCAAACTTAATCGCTCATAAGCCTAAAACAATTTCCATGCGTGAATCGGCGGCATTACCGCTCGTTGGTATTACGGCCTATGAAGGCTTGATCAGGGCAGGAGTAACTAACGGTCAAAAAGTACTCGTTCATGGCGGCTCAGGTGGTGTCGGCCACGTCGCACTACAGTTGGCAAAGCACTTTGGAGCGGATGTCTATTCTACCGGTGGCGGTGAAGCGCAGTTAGAATTAATTGAGTCACTCGGGGCTAAGGGAATCAATTATCGTTCAGAGTCAGTTGCTGATTACGTAGCGCGGTGCACAAATGGAAATGGTTTTGATGTCGTATTCGACTCTGTTGGTGGAGAGAATATGAGCAATTCATTTGAAGCTGCTGCTTTAAACGGTCATGTAGCAACGACTGTTTCCATGCTTGAAATCGATCTAACCACAGCACACTTCAAAGGCCTTTCTTTGCATGTGGTCTTCATGCTTATTCCGATGCTTCATAACCACAAGCGTGAACAGCACGCTGAGATCTTATCTAAATTAGCAAGCATCGTTGATGATGGCCGATTGAAGCCTGTAGTAGATAGCAAGCACTTTGACTTTCATGAGGTTGGAAATGCTCACGACTACCTTTCAAGCGGTAAGGCAATGGGCAAAGTGGTCGTATCTATTTAGTTTAACCAACCTCCTTCTCACACTATAAAACTCTATTCAAATTTCGAGGCCTAAAAATGAGTATGCAAGCAATAGTGAACTACCACATAAAGAGCGATGAAAAACAGGCATTTAAATTCGATGTAGACGGGATTATTGGTAACCTGATCTCCCCTGAGTTAGTACCAACAGAAGTTGGAGTACAAGACCTTCGGGATGGAGAATTAAAACTTAGTTTTTTAAACGATGGGATTACCTTTGAAAATCATGTAAGTCAAATTAGTAAATTTGATGACTCCTCCAAATGGGTTGAAAACTATGACAAGGAACTAACCTCATTACTGAAAACGAAACTCGGAGCGAAAGAAGTAATCGTTTTTGACCATACGGTAAGAATCGATGACCCAAATGCTGATCGCAAGCCCGCTCGTAACGTTCACAATGATTACAGTATTCAGGGCGCAAGCCAAAGACTCATCGACTTAGTTGGACAAGAAAAAGCGACAGACTTCAACAATGGTCACTTTGGCTTCGTAAATATTTGGCGCCCAGTAGAGCAAGTCATCACAACCTCGCCTCTTGGGTTCATTCGACCTTCATCAATCAACCCAGAAGACTGGATGACGATAGAACTGATTTATCCTGATCGGATTGGGCAGATTTTAGGAGTCGCAAAAAATGCAGATCATGAATGGTTTTACATGTCCAAAATGAGCCCGAGTGAAGTAGTAATCTTCAATATCTATGATAATAAAGCGATACCTTGCTTAGGTCATAGTGCACTCGACATGATAGAAAACGAAGGTGCAAAACATACTATAAGAAAGAGTATTGAGAGTCGCACCTTAGTTCGGTACTAAGTCGCTATTAAAACTCGATTGTGTGTAAAAGTTGTGTGGTAACTCCGCAGGAGTTATCCATGACTTTTTCCACATGAGAGCCATAGCACTTATCCACATAATTTCACGACTATGGCGAAGCCATTAAAAAGGATCACCCCAAAGATCTGTTCACTGTTAGGGAGTGACATTCTGTGGGTAAGTGCGAACGAGAAATGGTATTGTTATCGCTAACCCAAATAAGTGCGTGTCACATCAATTCGGCCATGACCTAGTTCTTGAGAAAGCGTTAATCTCGCACTCGAATCCAATTTTTGTTCTGCGGGAGTTAGTTTTTGTTTTTCACCACTCATTAACTTTGGTGGTATAAGACCGTTACTTAATACAATGTATCGTCGCTGAGCGTAATAGTGTCGTAGCCCATGTGCTTGCCGAATACCTGCTTTAGCAAGATGATGATCTCTATGCGAAAGATATTGCTTATAGCTCATATCAGCTGGAATAAGAGATTCATTTTGGTTTAGCGTTGCTATCTCTTTAAGTAACTCTCGTTGGCCAGCGGTAGTAATTGGGATTGATCTTGCACGGCCTCCTTTCGTCCATGATGCTTTGAGTTCTATTCGGTCTTCTTTGACCGCTATGGCCGGAGTAAACTTGGCGGCCTCTTCGCGCCTCAACCCAAACTGTTGTTGCAAGCCAAGGCTAATTTTTAAATAGACAGGTAGCTTACTTAATTGATGGTTAGTCAATTTGAAGGCTTTGTTATTGTCTGACAAACGTTGCCTATCAGGTATGCCAAGCGCTCTATTCTCTTTGGGAATAACGCCTGATTTATTTATCTTACTCGCCCACCACCTCAAGGCGGACATTCGATTTTTAATCGTTCCTGCTGAGACAGGTTTGTTTGTTGCTTTTGATGGCGTAGTTAGCCAATGTTCTACGAGTGCCTCAATATGTCTTTTGCCAAGAGACTTAATACCCATTTTTTTAAAGCCCAGCTTTTTGAGCTGCGCTGCAATAAGTTTTAATTGCTTTCGCCTTTGCGCTTGGGTGCCTCGTGAGCCATCGTGATTGCGATTGCACAGTTCTTTAAGTTCATAAGTTAATTTGTCCATAACGATTCTCGGTTGGTTAGTGTTAGTCCCGCAGCGGATGCAGCAAGCTGATCCGAGGATAAAGCAGGAATTTAGAGTCGCTCGTTACACGACTTGCCAATTGGCTCGTTATGGAATATCCACAACGTACTACGTAAAACCAAAATGATGGTTAGTCATACAAACCTCCTAAAGGAAAGTGAAATGAATCAGGCACGCACAAAGCGCCTAACTCGAGATGAGCTTAATGACAAAAACTCGTTGGATAAATGTATCGTTCCCGAAGGGTGTGATACGCGGATGAGGAAAAATCGCTTAGAAAAAATAGCGGAGGTCGCTTAAGAAAAGCGACTTGGAAAAGCAAGCATTGCGCAGCTCGCTATAGATCCCCAGTGATGATGCTCTCAGGGGTATGCATCGATAATGAGATTACCCTAGCATAGAAATTTCGAGATTCAAAAGATTGTCGGCAAATTCCTCGTCATCCCACGGTCATCCGATAATCTATAGTAATTAAGTATAGCGTCAGCGGTTTCGCGTGCCCCGTCATTACCTGTTGTAATGACGGGGCGCTCCATCTCAGCTAGCGAAAATCTTAAATTAATTTGATCCGTAACGTCTTTCCTGTGACCTTAGCGGCGTTGCCTAAAGTGTGGAGAGTAAGCGAAGTATCTGTTTGATCAAGTAAGCCTTCGAGTGCTGATTGATCGGTTTCAATTAACTCAGCCATGCGCGTTTTAGAAATCTTATCATCTTTCATTTTCTTTGAAATTTGCCAAGCAATAACACGTTTTATTGAAGCTATATTAGCCTCACTTAAGTCACCTGTTTCTTTAAGTAAATCATCAAATGATAAACCAATGTGTGTATTATTTTTAACCATTCTCTTTACCTCCTACTACACTTTTATCATTGCTCGGCACTTCGGGAAAGTTGAGCAACCATAAAATTGTTTGCCCGCGTTAGCGCCTCTTTTTGCTTCACGAATTACCATCATTGAACCACACTTTGGGCAGCTTTTCTCGTTATGCTTTTTCTCCACAATTTCTTTAACATGTTTAACATGCTCTCGATTCGTTTTTAAGCCTGGTTTAAGCCTACCACTTTCAATTACTGCAATCGCTCGATTCACTTGTTGCTGTGTTAACACTTCATCGCGCTTTGATTTAATGTAATCAATACAACCCCGTGCGAATGTAACATTGTCTGGCATCTCAGTTTTAAAGGTACTGTCACCGACAAAAACAATCACCGAACACAGGCTATTGCTAGGAATATCTAAACAGCTTTCCAAGGTTTTGAGATGCTTATAGTTTTGGTGTATTGGGTTTTGAAACTTACTCGAATGTCTATATATCCGCTGCGTCCATTGTTTTTGATGGGCTGAACCGAATATCCAGCCTTTCATGTTCTTTGTTTCTACAACAAACACGCCGTATTTCGAAACGATAATATGATCAATTTGAGTCGTTCCATCGTCGGTTGGCAATGTCACATTCTTGATCAGGTGATAGGTAGTTTTATCTAAATTACGCTCGATAAGAATGTTTACAAAAAACTCGCCAAGCACTCCTTTAAACCACGCCGACTTAAAGACAGCCCCGATTATCAGCAATGGTATTAGATACCACAGCGTATTTAGTAACGGACTAATAATTGATATCACATCCATTCCTTAACTCCCCCATGTATAAACTAAATTCTTAATACTCGCCTTGCAGCCCATTCACTGCAAGCCCCAAGCCTGCGGTAAGCTCAAAATAAATTTATCTCTCATTCTCCTAAATCATTAAAATTTATTTTGAGCTTAGGGCTGTTCCGTTCTTTCCTTGCTGTTAACTAGTAGTCATCGGATTTAAGTGGCTTGCGCTGCGCGCTTCACAACGTAAACCCGAATGACTATTTTGATTAACAATCGACAATAGATTAGTTATTCCTTTTGGGTTATATTCCATATATGGAATGGAGTGTGGAGTTTACAGATGAATTTGAGCAATGGTGGTTAACTCTCACCGAAGCAGAACAAGTTGACGTTGCTGCGACTGTAACGTTATTGCAGCAAAAAGGCCCACAGCTACCATTCCCACACAGCTCTGGAATTAATAACTCAAAGCATTCACATATGCGGGAGTTAAGAACCCAGCACCAAGGTCGGCCATATCGAACGCTATATGCGTTTGACCCACGCCGATCCGCAATACTATTGTTGGGTGGCGATAAGACAGGCGACGATGATTGGTACGATAAAAACATACCGATCGCAGATCGTCTTTATGACGATCATTTGGCCTTACTCAAACATGAGGGGCTAGTCTAACCATCAAATACTATTGAGGTAGATATCATGACTAAGAACTTTAAAACATTGGTCGACAAAATGTCGCCAGAATCACAGAAGAAAGTTGCAGAGAAAGCACGCACCATGATGGATGAAATGCCATTGGCTGAATTGCGTCAGGCAAGAAAATTTTCTCAAGTGCAAATCGCTGAACTGTTAGAGATACAACAACCTGCTGTTGCCAAAATGGAGCAACGCACGGATATGTATATTTCCTCTATGCGCCGCTTTATTGAAGCAATGGGTGGACAGCTAGAAATTCGCGCCCATTTTGCTGATGGTGATGTGGTGATTAATCAGTTTGAAGACTTGGAGCACGAAGTAAATGCTTAATTACAAAACTATTTTTTTCGAGGTCCATTATGCCTAGAAAAGTAGAAGAAGATCGTTTTGAATTAGCGAATGAATTGACTGAGGACGAATCGTATTTTCTTGAGCAAGAAGAAACCAAACTAGCCGCTATTCGTTCTAAGTTAGCTACAGGCGAATCGCAGTTAGATAAAGGGCAGTTTATTGATGATGAGAGTTTTATAGCAGGCTTAATTATTGATGCGCAGACCAGAATGGAACATTAATATACGATTTGTGTAAGACATTAAGAATGTATGAATTAGGGGGATACAATGTCGATAATTAAATCATTTAATATAAATAAAATGGGATGTTTTGACGGCTTTAAATGGTCGTCATTAGAACAGGATGATAAGGGGAATACCACCCAATTCAAATACTTGAACATACTCTATGGTCGTAATTATTCAGGGAAGACGACGATTTCAAAAATCATCCAATCCCTCGAAACAAAACAACCACCCCACAACTATGATGAATATGATTACGAGCTAAATGTAGAAAATAATACCTACCATGCCGACAACTTAGATACAGCCAACCTAGATGTTCGAGTCTATAACAAAGACTTTATAGATAAGCACCTAGGTTTTCTACGCGATACCAACGATGACGTTATTCCCTTTGCCATTGTTGGCGGTGATAACATTAAGCTCGAACCTTTAATAAAAGCTTCTGAAGTGCTTTTAGGTGATCAAGACGAGCCTCAAATTGATACGCTCTATGGCAAACTACAATCGGCTCAAGACTCGGAACAAAAGGCTAAGACCGCGCACGAAACTGAGCAGAAAGCGCTGAACAAAAAATTAAGTAACAAGGCAACGGGACAAAAAACAGGCATAAAATACAACAATACCTTTGGTGATGCGACTTACAACATTACTAAAATTACTAATGACTTAACAACCGTTGGAGCTAGTGTAGAAAAGTATCAACTTAGCAGTGAAAAAATTAACCAACTATCGAAGGCGGCACAAGAAACGCCTCTTGATAAGGTTGATGAGTTAAAGTTTTCTATTCCATTGCTCGACCAAAATTCGCAAAAAATCCAGAAATTGGTCGAAAAGCAAATCCAGACCAATAACCCTATACAAGAATTATTAGATGACTCTATGCTGCAAATATGGGTGAAACAAGGCCGAGAACATCATGAAGGAAAACGTCACACCTGCGCGTTTTGCGCTAATGATTTACCAGACGATTTATGGACTAAGTTAGACGCTCATTTTAATGCTGAATCTGAGGGCTTGGAAAAATTATTGCTTTCGGAAAAAAGTGCTCTTAAACAGCTTAAGCTTTCAATTGATAACTTCGACTTGCCTAAAGAAAGTGACTTCTATGAGGCCCAAAAAGGCGATTACAACTCGGTTAAAACAGAGTTTGAGAATTCAACAAAACGTTATAACAATGCTATAGATAAACTAATAAAGCAGATCGAAGCTCGCAATAGTTCTATATTTGAGTCTTTGGTTTTCGATGACATTGACTTTACGGGAGAAGACTTTGTCTCACTACGCGATGAGTTTAATGACATAGTCAAAGCAAACAATGCTCACACGGGCATGATCGATCAATCGATTAAAGATGCAAAGCGAAAGCTGATTCTTAACGAAGTGGCCTTATTTCATGAGGATATTGACTATGAAAAATGTGTAAGCGAAATTCGATTAAAGCAATCTGAAGAAGTTGATACGAAGAGACAAACTATCCAAGCGCAGCAAGCCGTGAATGATGAGCACGACAAACTGGATGGATTTAAAGTTCAGCTCAAAGATGAGACTAAGGGCGCAGATAAAGTAAATGAATACTTAAACCATCATTTCGGTCACGCAGGAATTCAACTCCATGCAGAGCAAACAGACACTCAAACTAAAAAATTCAAGTTCAGTATTAAACGAGGGCATGAATTAGCACACAACCTAAGTGAAGGAGAGTGCAGTATTATTGCCTTTTGTTACTTTATGGCAAAACTTCAAGAACCCGCAACGGAAGGTAAAAAATTAATCATTTACATCGATGACCCGATCTCAAGTTTAGATAGCAACCACATTTTCTTTATATATAGCCTAATTTCGAGCGATATAGTTGGTCCGATAGGAAAAGATGATAATGGCAAAAGACTTTATCAGCACAACCAAATATTTATCTCCACTCACAATCTAGAGTTTTTTAAATATCTAAAACAACTTATAAAAATTAGCCCTAAGAATCAATGCGAGCAATTTCTTGTCGAACGAGAGTCGGATAACAAAAGTACTATTAAACGCCTTCCAAAATATTTAAGAGATTATGCAACTGAGTTTAATTACCTGTTCGAGCAGATTGTGAAATGCTCTAAAGCCAGCCAATCAGACCCACATGAGACTTTCTATAATTTTGGCAATAACTTGCGTAAATTTTTAGAAGCTTATTTGTTTTATAAATATCCATCTAATGACAGTGACCAAGAACGATTGAGGCTATTTTTCGGTAACGATCCACAAGCTGCCTTAGTTTCAGGGCGCATCACGAATGAGCTCTCTCATTTAAAAGGCCAGTTTGATCGAAGTATGGCGCCAATTGAAATTCCAGAAATCCCGAGATTAGCAACTTATGTACTAGATAAGATGTTTAAAAAAGACCCTGAACAATACAATGCACTATTAAGTAGCATTGGTGAAACAGAAAGAAAAGTAACGTAGAAAAAGAATAACAGCGTATGGTTTCAAGTTTTACATGAATAATCTACGATCAAAGATGACATCAACTTCGACCAGCACATCGTAATTTCTCTCATACGAGTACACCACGAGTACAGTGCTCAGTTTTTACTAATTGCCCTAAATTAGCTTAAATTATTGATTTCATTGAAAATAGTGCTATAACTAATTAGCATTATAAGTCATTGATTATATTAACTTTATTGTTTCTTGTTCCGACTCATAATCCATTGGTCGAAGGTTCGAGTCCTTCCAGGCCCACCAATTTAGAT
>CAYQVT010000067.1:0-15723 GCA_964420885.1 uncultured Gammaproteobacteria bacterium | reverse complement strand
TGTGGCGGCTCGGCCTTGCCCTCTAACCACCCTTGGCAAGATAAGAAAATCAACAATCCGGCTAACATGCCGATTCCGGCCAGTCCAAATCCGTATTTCCAACCGTGGACAATACCTAAGTAGCCGCAGGCAATTGATGCCAAGAATGAGCCCAAATTAATGCCCATGTAAAAAATTGTGAAGCCTGAGTCTCGACGAGAATCGCCGAAACCATAGAGTGATCCAACAATGGTGGAGATATTCGCCTTAAGAAATCCAACTCCTGCGATCAGTAGCGCTAGGGACAAGTACAAGATGTTGAGATACATCTCTTCGGTTTCAACCGTCATGTCAATGTCGTCACGAGAGATGATTTCTGGCAAACCAAGCGCGGCAGCGTCCTCAATTAACATATCCTCTTCGGTAAAGGTGACATACGATGTGCCGGCCGGAGTGACCAATTGTTGCCTGGCATCTCCGCCTCGAGCATCAAGCTTAACCTCGTAGGCATTGTCGTTATACGACAATATTTGCTTTGAGCCATTACCTTCAAAGGCCATGCCAAAGTGGCCCAAGACTAAGAGTATTGCGCCAAATGTCACCGCTTTTCGAGCGCCTAAGTAGCGGTCAGCCAACGAGCCGCCAATAATCGTCATTACATATACGAGAGCAGTATATGCACCATATAAGAGGCTGGATTTCTCATCCGAAAACAAGAAGTGTTGAGTTAAATAAACGATCAGTAATCCGCGCATCCCATAATATGAAAAACGCTCCCACATTTCTGTGAGGAATAAAATAAACAGACCACGCGGATGACCAAGAATGGTTTTCTCATTTGGGTCGCGGGTTTGAGACAGAGTTGAATCAGTCATGAATGGTTCCTTTGGAAGTTCTTTTTAGAATGTCGTTGGCCAATCGTTCTATTATAATGTTTGTGGAGGTAACTCAATCGGCACATTGACTATATTAAGTCGAAAGTAAGTTAGCCCGATTTATCGCCAGTTAAACGCGGTAAGGCGAGCCATAACTCCGCAAAAATATCACAAATTTAGTGAATTTCCTTATGTTTAAATTCAGGCTTAGGGTTTTGAGGGGTGTTTTGGGTTGAATAGAGAAATATGAGCGGTATTAGGTACTGTTTTCTCAATCTTCATAATTTTAACAGTCTGGGTTAAAACGTGAGGCATCGATGCCTATCGTCTATGTATCTGCAATAATTCATAGGAAATATGCGCATTTAGGGCGATTTGGTGGCGGTGGCCGACTACGAAAAATCGTCAAAATCTCGGCATTATGGTGGGTCTTGCGGTCTAACTATGGCGAAGAGCAAGCGACGTTTTCCTTACTTAAAAATTGCTAATTTCTCTCCAATTGACGTCATTCAGTAGATTATTCTGTATCGGCGGCGTAAATCCGAACAAATAATCGTTATGTCCAAAATTTCCGGAACCCGACAGGTTGTCTTATTTACAATCTTGTAATAAGCTGGTCACAAATGAGTAGTGCATAACATCCACGTGTGGTGCGTCACTCATTAAGTAACCCTTGTTAAGTAGCACTAGTTAATTGCTGAATAACGAGAAGTAAGCCTGACTAACAATGTCACGACTCACCAATTTGGCCATAAATTCTTGTCCACTTGGGCATTTTCGTGTTTTTTCGTTTAGGGTTTTCTAGTTGGTTACATCCTTTAATTCAAAACAAACCTTAATTACTAGAGGCAAAGAGAGAATGAATTACAAAAATCCATTTAAAAGAAGTGCGATAGCGCTCGCAGTCAGTTCTGCGACGTTGCTTGCTGGCAGCTTTAGCGGCGCAGTATACGCACAAGAAGACGAAAATTTAGAAGAGGTCGTCGTAACCGGTTCACGTATTAAACGTGCAGATCTGTCTGCAGTGAGCCCAGTGTCTGTTGTAACAGGCGAAGAGTTCGTTATTTCAGGTAATCTGAACATCGAACAAAAACTAGCAGAGCTACCACAAACATTACCTTCGTTTGGTCCAAGCTCAAACAACCCTGGTGACGGCACAGCACGTGTTGATCTACGTGGTTTAGGCGACGTAAGAACCTTGGTGCTTGTTAATGGCCGTCGTTATATCCCAGCAACTCAAACTGGTGTTGTTGATTTAAACTCAATTCCAGGTACTTTGATCAAGCAGGTTGACGTAACAACTGGTGGTGCATCTGCGGTATACGGTTCTGACGCACTAGCTGGAGTAGTAAACTTCCAACTAATTGACGATTTCCAAGGCGTAGAAATTACGGGTCTATATGACATCACTGATGAAGGTGATGGCGATAAGATCAACTTAGACATCACCATTGGTGGTAACTTTGATGACGGTCGTGGTAATGCGGTTCTATATGCCAGTTACTCTGAGCGTGATGCTGTATTCGCAGATGCACGAGATTTTTCAAACGTTGTATTGCAAGAAGGCACCGTTAACGGCGTACCGACACTGGTTCCTGGTGGTTCTTCAGGTATTCCTGGATCACGTGCTTTTACTGGCGCGACACTACCAAACGGCCAAAATCTTGGCTTTTTTGAGCAAAACGGTTCAGGTCGTGCTTTCCAAGACCCAGAAGATCGTTTTAACTTCGCTCCAGATAACTTCTTGCAATTGCCGCAAGAACGTTTCTTGTTATCTTCATTCGCACATTACGACTTAACAGAGAGTACTCGTTTGTACTCAGAGTTGACCTTCTCACGTAATGAAGTACCACAAGAGTTAGCACCTACACCTGCGTTTACAACGGTAACGGTTAACCCTGAAAGCCCATTTTTCCAACCAGACGTTCAGGCTGCACTAGCCGGTATTCGTACCGACTCTAATGGCGATGGCGTCATTAATGGTGCTGATAACTCTGACATCTATATTGGTCGTCGTTTAGTAGAGAATGGTTCTCGACAAGTTATTGACACTCGTAACGCGTATCGTGTTGTGTTGGGTATCGATGGTGAGATTAACGATAACTGGAGTTTCGATGCTTATTACAGTCGCGCAACTCTAGACAACAGCAACTTACTTGAAGGTGATGTTAATCGTAGTCGTTTCGAACAGGCCGTTCTTGTGACTGACGATGGTACGGCATGTCAAGACCCGAGTAACGGTTGTGTTCCATTGAATATTTTCGGCGCTGGTAACATTTCTCAAGCGGCAGTCGATTTCATTCAAGTTGGTGCAACTAACGTAACAAGTATCACTCAGCAAGTAGCTCAAGCGTCTGTTTCTGGCTTGCTAGGCACTTTGCCATCAGCGTCAGCGCCAGTTGGTGTCGTAGTTGGTGTTGAATACCGTCAAGACGATTCATCTTTCCGCCCAGATACATTCCTTTCAACCGGTAATGTTCTTGGTTTCAACGCGGGTAACCCAACTGACGGTGGTTTTAATGTTACTGAGCTTTTTGGTGAGGTTTCTTTACCGCTCATCTCAGATCAGCCAGGCATCGAGACTTTAGACTTATGGGGTGCTTTCCGATATTCAGATTACTCTAATATTGGTGGAGTGGAATCTTTCGCCACGGCGTTGACCTATGCTCCCATTAGCGCTGCTAAATTCCGTGTTGGTTACCAAGAAGCGGTTCGTGCTCCAAACGTATTTGAACTGTTTAATGGTGGTAATAATGGTTTCCCATCAGCGACTGACCCATGTTCAGCCGACGGCTTTGTACCTGGCGTTACTAGTGTCGCGACATGTATTGCGAACGGCGTAGCACCTGGCCAAGTGGGTGTTTTCTCTCAAGCGAACGCTCAGATTGAAGGTCAGTTTGGTGGCAACGTTAACTTAGCAGAAGAAGAATCCGATACCTTTACGTTTGGTGTGGTTATTGAGCCGACTGAAGGTTTGGATATCACTATCGATTATTTCGACATCAATATTGATGATGCGATATCTACCTTCGGTGGTGGTGTAAACGGTATTCTGGATCTGTGTTTTAACGTTAATGGCGATATAACTTCTCCATTCTGTCAAGCAGTTAGTCGTCGTGCAGACGGCCAAGTTGATGTTGTTCAAGCGTTGAATGCAAACATTGCATCTCTTGAAACGACGGGTATCGACTTTGGAATCAACTTCGTAACTGAGTTGGCTGGCGGTGAATTGTCTATTAGTACTAAGGCAACTTACTTGCTAGATTTTGATTCTACGCCTGTTGCAGACTTGAACGAGACTGACGAGTGTGCAGGATCTTTTGGTAACACATGTGGATCACCTCTTAATGAGTTAATCGTTAATACGCGTAGCACATGGACTAAAGGACCTTGGACTCTATCAACTTTAGTTCGTTACTTAGATTCAGTAACAAACGACGAAGTGTCTTTCGGTAATACTGATCCATCTACATTAGCGGCTCCTGAAATTGATTCAGAGATCTATCTAGATGTAAGTGCATCTTATGCCTTCAGCGATGACTTGAGCGTTAACTTTGGTATCAACAATATCTTAGATACCGAGCCAAACGCTATCGGTAACTCGCAAGAGCAAAGCAACACTTTCCCTTCAACGTATGACTTGCTTGGCCCACGTGCATTCGTGAGCGCTCGCTATCGTTTCCGATAGTCGCAAGACAAGAAGGGTAAAGCTTAGTAGTTAGAAGCTTTAACAGCAGTAACAGAAACGGCGAGCTTGATGCTCGCCGTTTTTGTTTTTGGGCCAATTGGCGTTATCCTATTCGGGAAGGTGTCTTTCAGCGACACCGAAACAGATGGTTTATGGCGAAGAACAATAGTTTTCAAAATCGATTAGTTGAAGCACACTCCTTTATACAACAAGGGAAATATCATGTCGCAATTGACGAGTTGACGTCATTATTGAAACATTTACCGCAAAATGCGGATGCCGCCCATCTAATGGCCTTAGCATATAAAGGCTTAGGAGATGCGAATCAAGCATCGGACTATTTCCAACGATCTTTGGAGTTAAATAAGCGACAGCCACAGGTCTACAACAATTTGGCCAATCTACAAAAGGCCAATAAGGACTATGAAAACGCGGAACAAAATTACCTAAAAGCGATTTCAATGCACCCCACCTATTTGGAGGCACACCGCAATCTTGCTATTTGCTATATGGCTCAAGATAGTTATGACAAAACTATACAAACGTCATTGAAAGCCTTGGAAATTAAGCCAAACGATGTTGAAACTCTTGTTTTATTGGCCAATGCCCATCGACAATTAGGTGAATTCGATCAGGCGACTAAACTTTATCAAGACGCTTTATCGTTAGATTCGACCAATCTTTCGGTTTGGCATAATCTTGGAATAAGCCATCATCTACAGCACCAGCTTGAAAATGCTCGTGAGTGCTATCAACGAGCTTATGATTTGTCACCAGACACGGCGGCCGTAGTGCAAAGCCTTGCCTTGGTAACAAATGAGCTAGGCTTTAGCCAAAAGGCTGCCGAGTTATTCTCGCACTATCTCAGCTCACACGCCGACGACGTCAGCATGCATGAACGCTTCAATGACATGCTCTGGGAGACCGATCTACAGGCTCATTTTGGGCGTAGTTATCAACACTCAATTAAACAGTTTCCTCAATCGAGTACGCTCCGAGTCAGCTATTTGTCTCAGTTATTCAGAGCGGGATTAATAGAGTTGGCGAGTAGCGAATTGGCAGAGGCCGAAAAGGCATTAGATAATACTCCTCAATTACTAAGCTTAAAAGGCCTAATACTGGCTGAGCAACAACAATATGCTGAGGCGGCTGTCGCTCTTACGCAAGCGCTGGACTTCGAATTTTCCCAATCCACGGCGCAACAGTTAGTGAAGCTTTATATTATTGAAGGAGCGTATGACACCGCACAGACCTGGCTGAATCAACTGATGCAGCGTTTTCCTGATTGCCAGCTAAATTGGGCCTACCAAAGTATAATCTGGCGTCTAACCGACGACGAAAGGTATTGTTGGCTGATGAATTACGAGCAATTTATACGATCATTTATATTGCCTACCCCATCCGGCTATTCCAACCTTGATGAGTTCTTGGTGTCGCTTGACGAAGTACTGAGTGGTTTACACCTCAGTAAGAATGCGCCATTACAGCAAACGCTGCGTAATGGCACGCAGACTTCAGCGCGGCTACTGCACAATCCGATACACGAATGTAGGCTGCTCAAAAACCAACTTAGTACCATCGTGGAGGCTTATATCGATGAGTTGCCTGATGATTTGAGTCACCCATTCTTAAGGCGTAAAAGCGCCAAATTTGATTTTTCTGGTTCTTGGTCAGTTAAATTGAGACCACAAGGTTTTCACGTAAATCACGTCCACCCAGATGGTTGGATCAGTTCATCGTTCTACGTATCCATTCCTAAAAGCATGCAATCTGGTTCTACGGAAATTGAAGGCTCGGGCGATAGCCAAGGCTGTATTAAATTTGGTGAGAGCCCCTTATCCTTAGGAGAGAGGGAATCGATTGAAAAAATTGTTCGTCCGGAACCAGGCTTAGTGGTTCTGTTCCCCTCGTATTGTTGGCACGGTACTGTTCCGTTCGTAGGCAGCGAAAGCGATTATCGCATGACCGCACCCTTCGATATTGTACCTCTATGAAGATCCAAAAATTCTTCACCGCTTAACTAGTGAAAGATTAACTCACAGTCATAGATTATTAGTTTAGATGAATATTCAAGATCAGTTGAAAAGGGCCCTCTCGGCGCAAAAACAAGGCCGATTTAGTGAGGCAGAACAGCAGTATTTGGTCGTATTTAATGCAGGTTACCAGAATGAAGCGATACTTAATGCCCTGGTAGACGTGAGTACGCAGTTGAACGATGCGAACAAAACAGCGGCCTATCTAGATAGATTGTGTTTACTATTGCCCCAAGAATTGATTTATTGTGAACGCTTAGCGGCGCTATGCGCGCGTGCCGAACAATGGAAGGCGGCCAGCGACTGCTATAAACGCTTTATTGAAAACAATAAGGGCGTCGCGATCGCTCACTACAATTATGCCTTTAATCTGAAACGCGCAGGACTATACGAAGAAGCCCTGCAGGAGTATCAGATAGCGCTAAATTACGAAACACAAGAACCTGAAGAAGTGTTGACTAATATGGCGGTTATTTGTTCTGACTACCTGCGACAAGACGAAAGAGCAGTTGAGTTTTTGCATTCGGCATTAGCCAAAAAAGGCGATTACATTCCTGCTCTGTATAATTTAGCGAGTCTATACGAAGACGAAGGAGACAAACGAAATGCGGCTCGCTATTTTCAGCGCGTGGTAAAGCTTGACCGGAAAAACCATCAAGCGCTTGCTCGGATGGCTCAGTTAAGCAACTTTTCGCATGCAGACGATACCGAAATTAAACGAATGAGAGATATCTTAATATCAGACGACGTCGATCCCAATGTAAGAATTAATCTAAACTACGCTTTGGCGAAGGCACTTGATGATTGCGCCGATTACGATCGTGCCTTCGAGTATTATCTCGAAGCTAATCGATTAGATTCGCTTACCATGCAAGCGTATGACCAATCCGTTCAGACAAACTTTATTGATGAAAATATTAGATTCTTTTCTCGCAGCTGGTTTAACGAACTAACGCCTATTTCGGACGAATCGCCAATTTTCATTTGTGGTATGTTTCGCTCAGGCTCCACCTTAAGCGAGCAGATATTGGCGTCTCACCCAGATATAACCGCGGGAGGAGAGAGGATGTTTTTTTTTAAGGAAGCGACGGGGAGGTTGGCGCCATTTCCAACAAGTATGGGCGGGATGGGCGCGAAACAATTGAATGAGATAGCGATTAGATATACCCGTGAACTAAAAAATGCCTTTCCAAACGCCGGTTTAATCACTGATAAACGCCCCGACAATTTTCTGTATATTGGTCTTATTAAGAGCTTGTACCCAAAGGCAAAAATTATTCACACTGTTCGTAACCCAATTGATAATTGCTTATCCGTATTCTTTTTAAGACTGGCGCCAGTGATGAATTACGCCACTAAGTTAACTGATATTGCACATTTTTATCAACAGCAAGTTCGTCTCACGGAGTATTGGAAAACACTGTTTGCAGAGAGTTTCTACCAACTGAATTATGACTGCCTAATCGAAGAGCCGCGAGAAAACACTGAAGCGGTGCTCGATTTTCTTGGTCTGTCATGGAGCGACGCCTGTATGAATTTTCATGAACTTAAAAATCGAGTAAAAACCGCGAGCGTATGGCAGGTGCGTCAGCCGTTGTATCAATCAAGCTCTGGCCGATGGAGAAACTACGCGAGCCATATTGACATATTAACTAAACAGTTTGAGAAGCAATGAGTAAGTTTTCAGATCTTGGACTTTTAATTGGGGCACTTACGAACGAAGCCAGCCGGTTATAGAAAATCGTGCGGCGCCAGCGAATGGGGTGACCAAAGACACTGAGTGACGTCTAGGAACGTCGAATATATTTAACGCATTGAAACTCGGGAATAGCGCATGCGCTTGACGCTCTTGGTCCTCTGAGTTTAGAACCAGTGCACCTCCCCAATCCTCCTGCCACGTTGGAGTGAGATTTAGTACATACGCAGCGATGCGGCCCTTTCCGTCGACATTGTCGTCGTGTTCTTTGAGGAAATGGCCACTAGAGTAGCGTGTTGCCTGAACATCGGCGAATTGAATTTTTGAGTGGCCCGTGATTTCTCGAGTAATTTCAATAAACTTTGCACTATTTACCAGTTCATAAATAGAGTTGAAAAAGCCATTGCTGGACTGATCGTTGTAGCAAATATCATAAATCGGGATAGCGGCGTAAAAGTACTGAAAGTTCGTTTTGGCCTGCTGGTTTATCAAGGCGACAAGTTGCTGTTGTTGCTCCGCAGGCCAGCGCTCAACTTCTTCTAGATTCATATCGGTGTGCTCGCCATTATTATTCCAAACAAGATTCCAAGTTTTTTGCGAGGCGAACTGGCGGTGAATATTCTTAGCATCTTCAAGTAGTAAAAAGTCGTTAATATGCACGTATCGATTTTTTAGGTATTGATCGTGAAGTTGCGCGTTGTCCTTGCGGTCATTCATTGATATTGTTGCTTGCGAAATCATAATAGGGTGAGCGCGATCGGTATGATTATTGATGCTAGCATAAATTCTAGAAAATGCCGTTAAGGTATCACTATTGAAATAATCGCTTCGAGATATTATTGCGATTCATTTAGGCAAAGACTCACTCTAAAAGTCGTGAGAGCGGTCATACTAACCACAAAGAATTAAGTACGAGAGAAACGTTTTGGAACAAAATTTAGAACAATTACTAACAGAGGCTAATGATGCTTTTCGTGCTGAGGATTTCACCTTGGCTGAGAGCCTGTATCTATCGATACTCGAAACTGACCCTAAAGTGGCAACCGCTCACTACGCACTAGGGACAATCGCATTGCAGAACAAAGACTACGGTTTTGCACTGACGGCCTTAGGTAAAGCCTCGGAGCTGGAACCCGAAGCCGTTGATATTGCCTATAACCTCGCAATTGCTTTAGCACAAACAGGGCGTCTCAGGGACTCTTTGGTAGCTGCCCAACAGGCTACGAAATACTGCAAAGATGATCCAGTATTTTGCTCGCGCCTTGCCATGTTGTTTCATGATCTTGGTGAGCCGAAAGCCGCTATTCAACTGCTCATGAGATTGAAAGCTTTACTGCCGCAGGATCAAATTGTACTAGCTCGTGCCAATGGACAACTGAATAATTGGCAAGAAGCGGTTAATTTACTTCAACAATTGAGCGAAGCCGTGCCGGAAGACGCTCAAGTTGCTAAAGAATTAGCGGTCGCCGCGGGCCGACTTAAGGATTTTGATGTCGCAGTTTCGGCATTTGAACGTTATTTAAGGTTGGTTCTTCCGACGGCTAATGACTATCTTAGGTTTGCTGATTTATTACTCATGGCGCAACGCGTTGACCGATGTGATCAAGCAATTACTCAGGCCATATATGCGGGTGAAGACGGGGCTCAAGCCTACGTTTTGAAAGCCAATGTGGCTCGACTGGAAGGCGACTATGAGTCCGCCAATATGGCCCTCGATGAAGCTTTGAAGCGCATGCCTAACCATGGTAGCGCGTGGTCTCTGCGAGCTGAGCTTGGTGACGAAGAATCGTTGTTATCGTATATCGATGATTTGCAAAAAGTACTTTCTAATGACGCTGAGCTTCAAACAATTAATTACCAGCATCGGGCGCTACTGAATTATGCCTTAGCCGATATGCATGCTCGTCTTGAACACTATGGCGATGCAGCAAGCTTCTGGCGAAGTGCTAATGCTATTCAACACGAGCAATTGAGAAGTAAAACCTCAGCGTATTCGCTTGAACAGACAGAGAACCATATCTCGGGTTTGATCAATGATTTTTCGCTCCAGGCATTTGATAAGCCTGGTGCGAATGTAGACACGAGTGCAGATTCAAAACAACCCATTTTTATAGTTGGGATGCCTCGCAGCGGCACTACTCTTGTCGAAAGAATTATTGGCCAAAATAAGAATGTTTTTAATGCCGGTGAGTTAGAGGCTATGGAGTATGTTAGCGGCGATTTTACTCGCCAAAGGATGGCTGGCACATTGGCTAAACCGGCTGCGATCAGTGCTGAGAAATGGACTGAGATACGCGTCAATTATATGCAGAAACTGCCAAAATTCTCGCAAGCTATTTTTACAGATAAGCTGCCGCATAATTTTCGTCATGTTGGGATGATTCTAAAAATGTTTCCTGATGCTCGAGTTATTCAAATGCGCCGAAACATTCAAGATGTCTGTTTGTCTATTTACTCAAGAGCATTTACCGGTAGCCATAATTACGCAAACCGTTGGGAAGATTTGGGTCACTTCTATCGTCAAAGCGAAAAGTTAATGAATCACTGGTCTGGTCTTAACTCTCCGAGAGTTTTAGATATGAAATATGAAAACCTAGTTGCAAACCCAGGCTTTTTTGCTAAGCAATTAGTTGAGTTTTGTGGCTTTGAATGGGACGACTCATATTTGGCATTTCATGAAACATTAAATAAGAGTTTCACATTCAGTGAAATGCAAGTTCGACAAGCGATTACCACTAAGCGAATAGACCGTTGGAAACGTTACCAAGAAGGCTTCCCGGAGTTATTAGAGTTCTAGCCGCTTTGCTACGGCGGGTTACTCAGTCTTCAGTAAGTTGGTCTAGTTTTGAAACGCGCATATCAAGCCAATTTCGGCGAGCATTAAAGCTGGCTTGTATTGCGCGTTGCTCTGCGGGGTTGAGTGCAGGGTTCCAAATAGAAAAAATGAGGACAATTCTTAATTGCTCACTTTCGTTGTGCGCAGAGTGCAGAAAGCTATCGTCAAAAATAAGTAGTTCACCCGCGGTCCACGATTTTTGCTGATCGGACACTTTAAGAAAACAGTTGTTGGGAACGTCGAGTGCTAAGTGTACGGTTAAGGCGTGATTTGATAGGCCATGATGTGGTGCTATTTTCTGGTGGGGTTTGAGCAATGAGAAAAAAATCTCATAAGGTTGTTTTTCTAATGAATAAGTTGGTACTGATTTAAGCGCTTTTAGTGTCTCAGGAAACTTCGCCGTTATAGATACATTTTCTTGACCTTCCTTATATAGATCTAATGCTGACCAGTTAGTTGATCCAGCTAATTCTTGTAAAGGTCCATGGTTATACCCCTTTGCGAGGTAGGGGCGTATGGTTTGCGTGGCGGCGCTATCTTGCAGCGCCGCGCTCAGCTCGGCTTGTATGGTTTTAGTCTTGCTTACAACGCTATTCGCCCAAGTGAAATGAGACGGTGAGTGAAATGGTTTTTGCGGTATTTCAGGCACATAAAATAGCTGTGGGTTAAAATGCTTTCTGTCAAACTTAAAGCTCTCATCGTGTGTGCGAACCCATATCGAGTTTCTGACACGGCCTAAGCCTGTTTGTGAACACAAGTCCCTATGTAGCTGGCTCAATACACTGCGCAGAACTTGATTAGCTGCGATTACTCTTTTCGTCAGCGAGGTTGGCGATTCTTTCGATAGAGTTAGCGTTTCTGGGGAGATGTCACTTAATAGTGAATAAGCTGCCGCCGCGGCCTCTATCTTTTTGTTTTGTTGTAACCAATAACCAGCGTAGAGATAGCCAAGCCCGATATCCGGTGCCATTTTGATACTTCTATAATGTGCGTGCCCTGCCAAGGCTTGATCGCCTATTTGTTCCTCTATGACCGCTTGTCGGTGCCAAGCACCGGGGTCGTGATTATTGCTCTGGTTATATTCTCTCAGGAGTGATAAGCCTTGTTGATTTTCGCCCCGAGCGAAGGCCTTATCGGCCGACGTTAATAATGTTTGCATGTCAGTTTCCTGAGTTTGATATACAAACTTAAGATCCGGTGAAAATGGTTCTTTGGAGGTTAGGGCCTTTTCTGTCTCCTAAATCTTCTCTTACAATGCTTGGATCGTCTCTTAACCAACCAGTGATAGAGTATCGGCCTTTAGCCGCGAAAGGGGTGACGTAATTGACTCCATGCAGAGAAGGAACCTCGAAAATTGACATGGTATTGAAACCAGGGGTCCAGCTTTCAGCTATCGGCGAGGCTGGACTGGGGTAAAAACTCGTCTGTCCGCCCCAATTTGCAGACCAATTCTTGGTAAAGCCAAATACTACTGCGTAGCGACGAATGCTCGAATCGCTGGGCGTTCGCTGATCACTCGTGTCGTCATGCACGTTCAGAAAATGCCCTCCTTCATAAAGAGACGCTTGTGGATCAAACTTAACCAAAGAATCGGTGGCGGTAAGCTTGCGAGCGAATTTAATGAATTCACCGCTATTGGTGAACGTAGCGGCCTGATAAAGCATTGACGCTTCGGGGAGTAAGCCAGTCTTAATAGCATCAATTATTGGGAAAAACTTATAAATAAATTGATAACTATTCGACGCACGTTCGACTAAGCCTGATTGAATTTCAGAATAAGCTTGTTGATCAAGCTCATTAAGCTCGTCGGAATTCAGACGGACAGGTGAGCCTGTTTGATCTGAATATACTAAATGCCAAGCAGTGCATTCCATTAAGTTTTCGAGAATATACTCGGCCGAATCAGGACTTAGGATATTGTCTATACGAACGCGTCTAGATCTTTGAAACTCGGCCTGAAGCGGCGCGAGGTCTATGTTTGGATTAAGCTCAATTTTCATCACGAATTTCAATGGTTGTTCGAATGTTAAAGGCGATATTTTCTCACGGTTTGGGTGATTGAGCTATCGCAATGAGGGTGTTAATCATCGAGTTTTCCTAGGCTCTGGTAATACTAATGAAACTGTCACCGCCGAGTGCTATTTTTTTTGCGAGCACGTACGAGAGAAAGAACATAGTTCAACGACTTACAAATGAAATAAGCGATTAATAGCAAAGTTCGGCAGGACAATGGACGCGACCCATCTGGTTGAGGTCAAAGTTGTGACGATTTCATTAGTGTTAAAGGCCCCTAGCTCTAATACTGCTTAGGTCTCTGAGATCATGTCAGGCTGTGTTTAATACTTAGGTTTTGAGAATCAAGCCATTCAATTGTATCTTCGTATTCGGTTTTGAATTTATTCTGCAAGGTCATTTGCCCAGCTACCCTTTGCGCTTCACTAAATTCTAAGTTAGGCGCTTTCGAGTATGTTCGAAATAACTCATTCTCCGTTATTTCATCGGCAAGCGTTTTATCGATGCCACAATTAAAATGTGTGCCTAGGTCTTGTAATACAGAGCTTGGTTTACTAAACCAAGTTTGAGAATTTAAGCTGAAACTAGCTTTGTTCAGTTGAGCGCGTTCATAATTATGTATTTGGCTTGCCCACAACACGGCTGTACTTTGTGCGGTAGTCAAAGTGTTGAGGTCGAGATCTTGAAACGGTGCTATGCGTTTTATTCGGCTCCCCATCTCTTTTATCAAGTGAGCTACCCAATGAGCCCTTTCATCTGATTTTAAAATAGAACTCAAGTACTCTTGAAGGTTGGAGTAAAGGTAAACTTCTGATCCGCCTTGAATGACGCCATTCATTTCGGCGATGCAATAATTTACCGGTACGTTGGCCTTAACAATTACAGACTCATTGTTAAAACGCCGGCTGAGTAGTTGCCAAATTATCGCCAGCGCACGACTACGAGTCTCTACTTCGTGTCGATTGCGTGCCGGAGGTGAAGCGCAAATTTGGCGTAACACATAAGGTTCGCGAATTACTAAGGTTTTATTATCGATATCTAGGGCTCTAGAAAGCAATGTTGAGCCACAATGAGCAATATGATAAATGCATCCCGCGGGTGGGTTATTAAGGTCACTCCGTGAAATGGCATCGACTATTTGTTTGAATGGAACAGACCATGTTCCTGCGGCAGAGGTTTTAATTCGGCCTTCCATAGTGAAGATAGATTGCTGGTAAGTACTTCTATTCATTCGAACGAACACCAAATTTTCTCCTTCAAGCTTTAGTGGATAATATTCTGGTGATGCTATAAGTGATTGTAGGTTAAACGACACGGTAACTAGAGTTCTCATCTGTACGCGTTTTTACTCGCGCGAAATTGAAAAAATTTTGTATTCTTAACTGTAAGATTTATATTCTAACTCTTGGTTCATCATTCTATGCGCAAATTTTGAAAATACAGTTACCACAAGATAAAGAAATATTGGTTCAAGTCACGCCAACAGACACTACCAACCTCGAGGAGCTCGATAACCAACAAATCAGAGAACTTTATAGGCAGCACGGTGCAATACTGTTTCGAGGGTTTGAGGTAAATATTGCTAGTTTTACAAAGTTCACCGATCGGTTTTGTGATCGCTATGTACACAACGAAAGTCCAGGCCGGGAAGTATTAAGTCAAGATGGTCGTGTCCAAACGGTCAATTTGGGACATTTGCGCTTCCCCCTTCATCCTGAGTTATCACGTGAGCCATGGCAGCCCGATGTAGCTTGGTTCGCCTGTGAACAGGCAAATGAATTGCAGGGTGAAACCACTATTTGTGACGGCATTGATGCTGCTAAAGCGTTTTCGAGCGAAGTTTTAGAGCATTTAAAAACGAATGCCTTACTTCATCAAATACCGACCACTTTAAGGTGGTGTGCACAATTTTTTGGCAGACGCGAGTTAAACCTAGATCAAGTAATGGCTCTTTCGAATCCAGAGCTATTTGAGTTCGCTCTGATTAATGGGGAACTAAACAGGTGTTACACCCGGCCTATGTTACACAAGCCTATGTTTAGTGATGAATGGGCGTATGGTAATTTTCTTGTTTTTGCACGACGAGGCTTACGCGTTCGCCATTTTCCTTGTTATCCGGATGGGAACGAAGTACCCGACGAGCTAGTTGATGAAATCGAAAAAATCACCAACGAACTGGCGCATGAGATTAAATGGCAAAAACAAGATTTACTCATGCTTGATAATACTAGAATCATGCACGGAAGAAACCCAATTGGCGACCCAGAAAATCGTAGAATACTAACTCAGTTTGGTTATCTATCGTTTGCACCGGATAATTGGGCCCTGGGAAACTTACGATAAGCTGAAGTTGGTTTCCGGTTACCACGTCCGTCCCTCTCTAATGCTCCGAAGCTGACGGATATTATAAAAATTTCCACTGCTGTCCCGTTAACTGAAAAATAGAAAGCCTGATTTCTTAATGATTTGGTAAAATAGCTTTGCTTACAAGTTATTGAACCAAATAAAGAAATCAGGCCGTGCGTTTCGTTCAGCGTCACGTTGGTCACAATTTGTTTGTTTGGCGACGGCACAGTTATCTGGGCGTAACAGTCTACGCGACA
>CAYQVT010000066.1:0-15946 GCA_964420885.1 uncultured Gammaproteobacteria bacterium | reverse complement strand
AAGGCGGTTATAGAAAATGAATAGTTGGGTGAAGTGGCTTCTTGTCAGTGTTTTAGCCCTGAGTGTCGGGGCCTTCTATACGATTACGAAGATAAAAAGTGTATCGTCTGCCTATCTGTTTGCCTATCCATTGGTGGTGATGGAACAATCGCGGGATGTCTTTTTAAACTCTGATTCCGGCGACTACAAAAGTAACCAATTTATTCACGTCCAGAATTTCCCCGATCACAAATTTCGAAATGTGGTTAGACCTAACAATGATACGCTCTACAGTATCGCCTGGATTGATCTGAGCAATGAGCCACTGATTCTAAGTGTACCTGATACCGAAGGGCGTTATTACGTAATGCCGTTTATGGACGCGTGGACAAATGTATTTGCAATGGTTGGGCGGCGAACGACAGGATCTGGGGCCGGTGATTTCGCTTTGGTAGGGCCCAATTCAAAAACGCCTCATTCTCTACCACACGGTGTAAAACAAATTAGGGCACCGACTAATATGGTCTTTTTAATTGGCCGCATACAAACAAATGGCGAGAGTGATATCGCTAGCGTTATTAATCTCCAAACAAAGTTTCAACTAACGACACTGAGCGAATGGGGTGAGGCCTCGAGTTCGAGTAGTACAGTGGCACATGCTAATAATTCCGACGCTGAACCGATGTCGATGGTTGATTCGTTGGACGCTAACGATTTCTTTCAGTCTTTTAGTAGTTTATTAATACAACAAGAACCCGCCGTGTACGATATTAATGCATTGGAAAATTTAGAGAGTTTAGGTGTCTCGAAAGGGAAGCTATTTGGAGGCTTCGGACCGATCGATAATATTATTTCAAATTTTGCAATTGATATTACTCAGCGAAAGTTGGCTGAACGAATAAATTCCAGCTCAAATTTGGAAAATGGTTGGAGTGTTCATCGTTCAATCATTGGAAACTATCTGGATAACTATGCGCTTCGCGCAGCGGTCACAAAGATAGGGCTAGGTGCTTTGCCACCTGAAGAAGCCGTATACCCAAATACCGTTATTGATTCCAATGGCGAGCCCTTAAATGGTGCTAATCGTTATAACATACATTTCGAAGAAGGCGAGGCGCCCCCCGTCAATGCGTTTTGGTCACTGAGTATGTACGATGCTGATGGCTTCTTTATCGACAATTCGCTTAAACGATATTCCATGGGCGATAGGAACAGCTTGCAATATAACGCTGATGGTTCGCTTGATATTTCAATACAATTTGACGAACCTCTTACAGGCAAGACAAATTGGTTACCTTCACCGAGCGGGAATTTCGCATTAACTATGAGGCTCTATAGTCCTAAAGATAGTTTTTTAAAAGGGGATTGGAAAATGCCAACGGTGCAAGTGATCGATCAATAAAATTACACCTTGGTGTACGGCGTTAGGGTGACCCAATTTTACTGCTAACTTCATTTTATCTTCATTTCGTGAACGATTATTGATGTTAATCTGGTCCTCTATTAATTAGAACTTTTTCTTTAACAAATCCAAACTAATCTGATCAATATAGGGATCCACCAAAATGCGAAATAAAATTCTTTTCCTCGGCGCGCTCGTTGCGTCATTATCGGTACAAGCTCAGGAGTCGGAGCTCGCAACCAAGCTTAATGAAGCGCTAAAGTCTGATATTCGTACAGAAGCTGAACTTGATAGAGATCGTAATCGTCGCCCGCTTCAAACACTAGAATTTTTCGGCATCACTCCAGATATGAAAGTGCTGGAGCTATTACCAGGTGGTGGCTGGTACACCAAACTGCTGGCTCCTACTTTGCGAGATGATGGTGAGCTTTACGTCGCGATTGGTACTTCTAGAGTGAAGTCGAATCTGTTGTCGATGGATGGTATGGACAAAATTGAAGTACTCGAACCAAAGGTCGAAATTGGAGACGGTACCGAATTTTTGCGAACAATTAACGAATTTTCCTTGAGCGAAAAAGGCTTCGATGCCGCGTTGACGTTTCGCAATATGCACAATTTCGATGCAGCTGGTCGTAAAAACATTAACGATGCTGTCTTCAAAGCCTTGAAGAAAGGTGGTATCTACGGTGTGGTTGACCACACGAGACGACATAATGAGCCGATCACTCGCGAAAATCGCCGTCGCGCCGACCCTGTTACCATTATTAAGGAGCTTTTGGACGCTGGTTTTGTTTTTGAAGGTTCGTCAAACGTGCACTACAAACCTGACGATGAGTTACGTTATGAAGTGGGCCGTAAATCGGTTACCGGTAATAGCGACCGATTCACCTTATTGTTTAAGAAGCCGTAGCTTTAGTTAACTAAAATGTCAAAATGTTAGAATCATTTTGACATTTGCTAGAACCAAAAGCTCACCGAGCACTACAAAAAAAGCCCATACCGTTCACTAACGGTATGGGCTTTAAATATTTTACTGCCGAAATTTGATAATTGGCAGGGTATTACGCCTAGGGTGCTCTAAACTAAAACTACGGTCGGCGGCTAAATTCTTACTTCCTGATGCACTCCACCAAGAGATACTCGAGAACTGAGTTCGCTCTTTAGTTTTTGCTCGATAACACGCTTAACCTCGCAAGCACAACCCCCACAAACAGTACTAACTGAAAGGTGCGACTGCATGTCTTCAAACGAGCTGACGCCGGTATCAACCGCGTCTCTAATTTGGTGGTCTGTGACCGCTTTACATAAACAAACGAACATGTGCTTCTGCGTGACTATAATGACTAATGAAACAAATATAGCACCAACTCATATTAATGTAAATGCTAATTATTCGCATTTACATTAATATAAGCCGAATGCCGATATTCGTTAGCGATCATTGACTAGGGTTCGGTGCAATACTTCGATTAAGAATGCGGTATTCAATCCAAATAAGACAAGCCCATTCGCAGCGATCATTCCCGAAAGTATTCGCCATTCTTGAGGTAGAGTGACATCACCGAAGCCCAATGTGGTGAATGAAACCATTGAAAAATAGAGTGACTCTTCAAGAGATTCAAAACATCCTAGCAGTTGAAAAAAACCAGCCCAAATCCATATAGCGATGCTCAGGGCTGCCAATAGCCAAAGAGTAGCCATCGAAAGCAGTGAGACAACGGCAACGGTGTTTCTATATTCTGACGCCGATGAGCGACGTTCATTAAAATTCTTCAATTGCTTGATAGCCACTCGAATGAACCATACTTGAACAAAAATGGTAATTGGTATTACAAAAGAGCCGAGAAATAATTGAAAGAAGATACTGTTCATTGATACCTAAATCGCTTGATTTATTGCCTAATGTATCCGGTCTCGAATAGAAATGGCGTTAATTTACTTCCTAATTGTGAAAGTTCAAGAACCTATAAATTCCATAATGGATGAATAGCAAAAGCCCGATTTACGATACGTTCAATTCGATTGGCCGGTTAATGCCAAATTCTCAATAAAGTAATCGGTAGTCTTGTTGGTCACAATTTTATGGCCAATTATGGTTTTTAAAATCACGAAATCTTTGGTCGATAATAATTGCTTTACCACGGACAAGTAGGTTTCCCTAGACGGTTTCAGGCCTTGGTTAATTGCGGTGCGGTAGAGGTTCCACAATTGAAACACATCGAGTCTTATAATCGCTTTCTGACCTATGAATCTATGTAAGAGTAAGCCGCATTGGTAGTGTAAATCGAATTGCTTCAATTGAGTCGCCTTGGCGAGAGGCGTTGCTTTCAGGCCTTTCAAGCAATCGGCGCTCGCTGATAAATAACGATTTTCTACGTAATTTTTCAAGGCAACATTTGTTTGAGCGAGTAGCTCGCCTGCCATTAGTTCGGCAAAGCCTTCGTGAATCCAAGCGTCGTCATCGACATCAACGGCCGATTTTTGGCTTTGGTAGAAATGGGCAATTTCATGGGCGATAAACCATAACTCATCGTTTTCATTAATTCTTTGATCAAGATCAGGCCCCCACCAGTGCATAAACACCGTTTTATTCAGAACGCCACCCTGGAACCCGCGTCGTTCAGGGGTGTCGCTATCATAAGTAGCAAAAACCAAAGGTTTTGATTGCAGGGTTTCGAGTTTTTCCCCCATAAGGTCAGTCAATGTTGGTAGCTGTCCGCTTAGGATTTTAGTCAAATTATTAGGCAAGCCTGGGTCAACAATTGCGATGAGGTTTTCGCTTTCAATCGGCGTCCTCGAACCAAGGTAAAATGATCGACCGTCGTCAGTATCCTGCCAAGATGCTACAGAAACACTCGCTCCTTCGTGGTGGATGATATTTTTGTTTGGTGCGCTAACTTTAAACTGCCAAGTCGTTCTCTCGCCACAGGTATTGGTACAGACAAAATATTGGCCGGTATGCATTACTAAACCGTTATTGCGGTCAAACATCGGTGAAAATGGTCGATAGTAATTCGGCAAGCTTATATCGACAATCTTGACGACAAACACGGCTGTTTTAAAGGGTTTGCCATCGCTGCGTTTTATGAAATCTCTCCCGTCAATATGAGTCAGCTCGAAATCATCTGAGTTAGCCTTCCAAAAAGTCGCCCTCGATTGGTCTGGCGTAACTAGGAAATGAATGCTCTCAACCGCTCGATTTAAGGTGTATCGAACTTGAAGTTTTTCAGTGTTAATTGCTGATATATGGATGAATACTTGTTCAGTGTTTGTGGTAGCGGCACTAACCACTTTTAGGCTAGCAAGGACCAACACTAAGAGTGAAAGCTTTGCTGATTTCAAACAATTGTTAAGCACAATACAGATATCGCGTTAATTCTAAGCTACAGGATCATAACCTAAATGGGTCGAGCGTCCTTACACCTAATACAGCGGTAACAAACGATGCCAAGGAAATTGATATTAGACGCATTGAGTTCGCGTCTTTAATCCTAATCGACGACTAGGCTTCCGCTATTGTGGTTTAGGCGATCGACCTGATTTGTATACGCCACGTGACATAGCTCTTGGTACTATTGGCGGCTATAAGCGTTGTTCACCTTATCGCAACGCAGACCTTCATTGAATTCGACTCAATCTTGCTGCCAAAAGAAACCTATTATGACCATTGAACTTTCAAACTCACTCACCCTTCCTTGTGGGGTTGAGATACCAAATCGTATCGCCAAAGCGGCCATGACCGAGGGTATGGCCGACTGCCTTGGCGAGCCCAGTGAAGATTTATCGCGGCTTTACGGTGTTTGGTCTGACGGTGGAGCAGGTTTGTTACTGTCGGGAAATATCTTGATTGACGGAAACCATTTAGAACGCCCTGGGAACGTCATTATCGATAGTGAACCGCGACCAGAAATGTTATCAGCATTACGTGAATGGTCTAGCGCCGCGACTCGCAATGGTAACCAATTTTGGGCGCAAATTAGTCATGCTGGTAGGCAAACCCAAAAGGCCGTTAATCCGAACCCGAAAGCACCGTCGGCGCTTAAGCTGGGTTTGCCAGGAGGGCAATTTGGCCAACCCATCGCGATGACTCAATCGGATATCGATGACGTGGTAGACGGTTTCGTCCGCTGTGCTAGAGTTGTGCAATCTGCCGGCTTTACCGGTGTTCAAGTGCATGCGGCCCACGGTTACCTGATATCGCAGTTTTTGAGCCCACGTTCAAATCAACGAACGGATGACTACGGCGGTACTTTAGAGAATAGAGCCAGATTATTGCTAGACGTCGTGACAAGAGTTCGTGGTGAAGTTGGTGATGATTTTCCGGTCGCGGTAAAGCTCAATAGTGCCGATTTTCAAAAAGGCGGCTTCGCATTTGAAGACAGTATTCAAGTCGCTCGCTGGCTGCAAGATGCCGGCATTGACCTGATTGAAATATCCGGTGGCACCTATGAACAACCCAAGCTATTGGGGCTGGACGGAATTGAAGAGGTAGAGCCTCAGAATGTGGCTGAATCAACTTTGATGCGTGAAGCGTATTTTGTCGACTTCGCCTTAGCGATGCAAGCTGAGGTGTCTATTCCGTTGATGGTTACGGGTGGTTTTCGTCAACTCAAAGTCATGCAAGAGGCGATAACCGGTGGAGCGGCCGACGTGATTGGCTTGGGTCGCCCCATGTGTGTCGATACTGATGCCCCCAAGCAATTGTTGTCTGGGACTGTTGAATTACAACGCTACGAAAACACCATTCAGTTACTGCCTAATTGGGCTACATTTCTGCAAAAAATATCGCTCATAAAAGCCATAGCTGGATTCGCTGTCCAGTATTGGTATTATGCTCAATTACTAGCAATAGGCCGAACCAGCAAACCCGATAGAGCATTGTCGGTATTTGCGGCGATAAAGATTCTTGTAAAACACGAGAAGAGTTGGCTTAAAGAAAGGCGTAGACGTTTACGCAGCTAAAATGCGTATTATCTGTCGTTCAGAACAGAAACGAATATAAAAAACTAAGTGAGAAGAAGAGAAATGTTAAAGAAATTATTTCTGGGGTTGGTTGTTTTAATTGTTGTGATCGTAGTGTCGGGCTTTAGCTACGTTTCGGTCAATAAGTCACCGCAACTATTCGAAAAGAGTGTCGCGGGTCTCTATCACACAGAAAAACGTGTAGCCGACATTGGCAGCGAGATATCCATCGATACAGGCAAGGTCGTTGGCATTGCTGATTCTTACGATACCTATGCTTGGTTAGGAATTCCCTACGCACAAGCGCCAATAGGCGAATTACGTTGGAAAGCGCCAAAAGCGGCTAACTCTTGGGCGACCCCTTTGAAGGCAATTGATTATGGCAATCCCTGCATACAGTTTGGCGGCCCATTAGCTGGCGTTGAAGGCAGCGAAGGCGTGGTCGTAGGTAATGAAGATTGTTTAACCTTAAACGTTTGGGCGCCTCGAGCTGCTATTTCTGCGAATAAGAAATTACCGGTCATGTATTGGATTCACGGCGGTGGTAATGACTCAGGTACCGGTATGGTGTATCAAGGGCATCACCTAGCGGGCGAGAAGGACGTGGTGGTTGTCACCATTAATTATCGCGTCGGTATGTTGGGTTGGTTTAGTCATGATGCTGTTCGCTCCACGGCGTCGAATCTTGAAGACGCGTCTGGTAATTTTGGCACGCTGGATATTATTCACGGTCTAAAATGGGTGCAAAATAACATCTCACAGTTTGGAGGAGACCCAGACAACGTCACCATTTTCGGTGAATCAGCCGGTGGCAGAAATGTTTATTCGATGTTGGCTTCGCCGCTTGCTAAAGGTTTGTTTCACAAAGCTATTTCTCAAAGTGGCACACCAGACACTACTTTGTTAACACTGGCAGAAGAGTTTGATGACAACAAGCTAACCAACCCAGTTTCTGGTTTAAAAAATAGTTCTAATGGTTTGATTTCATTGGTTTTGTCCGAGTTAAATCCATCATTGTCACAAACTGAAATTCGTCAGAGAATCGCCTCTACTTCGCATGCAGACTTGCTAAATATCATGCGCAAAGTAGAGCCAGAGAAGTTAATGACCTTGGCGTCAAATAATAGTACTGCCTCAACCTATATTCAGGTTGCACGAGTGCTGAGAGACGGCCATGTATTACCAAAAACCTCAACCTTAGAGTTGTTTAAATCAACCGAAAATTACAATAGTGTGCCGTTGATGCTCGGTACTAACCGAGACGAACAAAAACTCTTTATGGCGCGGAATCCGCGCTATATCGACAATTTTCTTGGCGTGTTGCCAAGGCCAAAAGACGAGGCCTACTATAATCGGGTATCAAAATACGTATCTGAGAATTGGAAAGCTGGGGCGGTGGACGAACCCGCTAAGATAATCTCAAGCACTGAGGCACCTGACGTCTTCGCTTACCGGTTTGATTGGGATGAATCACCATCGAATTTTTTAGTCGATTTGCCAACACTAATCGGTGCTGCACATGGTCTGGAAATTAATTTTGTATTTGGCGACTTCGAAGGTGGTGTTCCCATCGGGCCCTTGCAGGATAAAAACAATGCTGCAGGAAGAAAGGAATTATCTTCAGCGATGATGGATTACTGGGCGGCGTTTGCGCACAAAGGTGATCCCGGAAGAGGTTATAGCGGTCAACAAGCAAATTGGTCGGCGTGGAGCCAATCAGGCAGTAATGTGATGCTTCTTGACACTAATGCTGACGGTGGCCGCCGTATGCAAGAGATTAGAACTAACGTAGCGGATATCAAAGCCCAATTGCCGGTAGACGAGATTATTACTGGCGAAAAGGAGCGTTGCGAAGCCTACGCTATTTTGTTTCTCCACGGATACCAGTCCAGCGATTTTTGGAACCCAAGCGAATACTCAGCGCTGGGTTGCGATGAGTATCCGGCGGGTGGGTTCCGAAGCAGCTAACCTGAGTCTGACTAGCGGTGGCGGCTGATTTAGTTTGCGACCTTATTCGGAATCGGCGGCAAATCAACAAAGTTTGCCGCTCTTTTTTCGGCTTTGGCTTTCATGGCTTCGCCAATTTCGTCGACACTGAGCATGCTCGCGTTCCAAGTAATTACGTAGTCCAGTGCGTCAACCGTAGAATGGTCTCTTGAGTAATTGATCATCCGCTTGCATCCGTGAACCGCGAGCGGTGCTTGACCTGCGATCTGGCGAGCAACGTCCATGACCTCCGAGAGCATTGACTCGTGATCGGGGTAAACTTGATTGATTAGGCCGGCACTCAGCGCTCGCTCTGCAGGCATCGGCGCCCCCGTATAGGCCATTTCTCGTACCAGGCCTTCGGGGATAAGCTTCACTAATCGTGGAAAGGTACCGACATCCGCCGTCATGCCGATATTGGTTTCGTGAATAGAAAAGAATGCATCTTGCGTTGCATAACGCATGTCGCAAGCGGTGGTTAGGTCGACCCCACCACCAATACACCCACCCTGAATCGCTGCTAATACTGGAATTCGGCAGTTTTCCAGAACTGAAAACGTTTCTTGCATTAACCGGGCACCTTGGTAGAAACGGGCACCATGATCAGCTTTGCTATGATCTGAACCTTCATCGCCTTGACCTAAAAACGCAGTGATGTCGAGACCCGCAGTAAAGTGGGGCCCAGTTGATGAGATGACAATTACACGCGCTCTTACATTGGCGTCAATGTCTCGAACGATCTCAGGCAGCTCATCCCAAAACGCTGGGCTCATTGCGTTTCGTTTTTCTGGTCGGCTAAGTTGTATGTGCGCGACGTCGTGGTCAATTGACACGTCAAAGCATTGATAACTCATATTGATTTTCCGTAACTTGAATAGTTTTTAGTTTGGGCCTAATTAGGCCATCTTTATCATTTGTTTGATGTGAATACTGGTCAGAATCGGCCAGAGCTCAGTAGCTTGTATTTCGATTGTGTAAAAAGTTGGTAGCTTACACGTTATATTCATACGTCAGACATTATTGAAACGAAATCCGAAAAATAAACGCCATAGAATCAACAACGATGACTGTCGATAATCGAAGTTTGGGACATCTATTTCAATGACCGAAATGCATTCAGGTTTTTTACTAACTCGTTCGAGCCTAAGCCGTTACGGTAGAACTGATCTCGAATACTGGTTAGCGACTGATTTGGGTCCTGTATTACTGACGGTCAGTGGCCAAAAGCCTCTCTTTTTTATCGAACAACACTCAGCCCTACAATTGGTCGAATCGGGCCATCGAGGAATGAATAAAAATAAATACGAGCTTAAGTCCCTCGAGCTAACAACGTTCGATGGTCTGACCGTGTCTGCGATTTATTCCCCCACACCGAGTGATGCCTATCACTTACGAGATTCCTTAATAAATGCCGGCATCAGTGTCTACGAAGCTGACATCAGAGCCCATGATCGCTATTTGATGGAGCGCTTTGCCTACGGCAGTGTGGCGTTTACCGGAGACCCCGTGCAACGAGAAGGCTATATCGAGTTTAAAAATGCTAAAATTAAGGGCGCCGACTATCAACCGCATCTAAATTCGCTTTCACTGGATATTGAATGCGCTCTGGATGGCGAATTGTTTTCTATTGGCCTGGCAACGCACGATAATCAAGTGTCAGAAGTGTTGATGATTGGCGAAGAACACCATGATGCTGAAACAACTATTATCTGGTTTGATGATGAGAAGTTGTTGCTGAAGGGGCTCTGTGATCGCGTTAAACAAATCGACCCTGATTTAATTATCGGCTGGAATGTCATTAACTTCGACATGCGAATACTTGTCGAGCGCGCCAAGCATCACAAGATCAAGTTGAGTCTAGGGCGCGATGGGCGAGAAGCCAGCTGGCGAAATCAAACCCATGATAATCGAAAAGGCTACGTTTCAATCGCCGGAAGGGTCGCCATTGATGGCATAGATGCTTTAAAGTCAGCCACATGGATGTTCCCGAGTTTTTCATTGGAAAATGTCGCTCAAACACTATTAGGTCGTGGCAAAAAAGTAGAGCAGGGTGTGGATGATAGAGTGGCTGAAATAGTTCACAACTTTCATCATAATAAAGCTGCATTAGCCGCCTACAATCTAGAGGACTGCCAACTTGTACTGGATATTTTCGAACACACACAAATCATTGATTATCTAGTACTGAGAAGCAAAATAACGGGATTGGAACTAGATCGATCAGGCGGATCGGTGGCCGCGTTTACCAATTTATATTTACCTAAATTACACCGTGGTGGATACGTAGCCCCAAACCTGCCAGCAAGCGGTGGTTTAGCCAGCCCCGGTGGGTATGTTATGGACTCGAGTCCAGGCTTGTATCGTAATGTTCTTGTGCTCGATTTTAAGAGCTTGTACCCATCGATTATTAGAACCTTCAAAATTGACCCAATGGGATTAATCGAGGGCTTAGCAAAACCTGAAAACAGTATTCCCGGCTTTAGAGGTGGTCAGTTTGACCGAGACAAACACTACTTACCGCAAATAATTACCGACCTCTGGGGTCAAAGAGACCAGGCTAAGCGTGACAACGATTCGGTACGCTCTCAGGCGATTAAGATCATTATGAATTCGTTTTATGGTGTGCTCGGTTCTGGAGGCTGCCGCTTTTACGATACTCGTCTAGCCAGTTCAATCACAATGCGTGGCCATGAAATAATGCAAACAACCGGCAAGTGGATCGAGCAACAAGGTTACAGCGTGATTTATGGTGACACCGATTCTACCTTTGTCGCTCTAGATGAAGGTTTAGACGCCGAACAATGCCGACGAATCGGCATTGATCTTGCTGAACAAATTAACAAACGATGGCGAAATAAGCTTCAGCACGACTATCAACTTGAGTGCTTGCTCGAGATTGAATTTGAAACACATTTTAGCCGTTTCTTAATGCCGACAATCCGCGGCTCTGAGGCAGGCAGTAAAAAGCGCTACGCAGGCTTGGTAATAGAGCCAGTCACAGGCTCAGAGAAGCTTCTCTTCAAGGGTTTGGAAAACGTCAGAACCGATTGGACTAAACTTGCGAAACAATTCCAGGCTGAGCTTTTCAAACTCGTTTTTCACGATCAGGACCCAAGCGACTTAGTCAAAAAAGTGGTTCAAGATACGCTAGGCGGGAAATGTGATGACAAGCTAAATTATCGCAAGCAATTGCGGCGCAAACTAGAATTGTATGTAAAGAACGTGCCACCACACGTAAGAGCTGCGCGTTTAGCGGATCAAAAAAATGCCGAACTTGGTAAGTCACTCACCTATCAAAACAAAGGCTGGATTAACTACGTGATGACCACAAACGGCCCTGAGCCGGTTGAGTATCACACTAGCCAGCTAGATTATGACCATTATATCGACAAGCAAATTAAACCTATTGCCGACGCCGTTCTACCGTTTATCGGGCTCGATTTTGACGCCTTGGTGAGCAATCAGATCGAGCTTTTTTGAAGCTTTAGTAAACAGATAATTAACGACTGTATAAAACAATGCTAAACAAAGATTCTTAGCGGTGGGCGTTCAGAAGACCTTTCAAAATTAGGTCGCTGTGTTAATTCGAGACCCAGTCGGAAAACTGTACTACAATAATCCGAGCTTTTATTTTTCTGATTCTGGGCAACACCGCGAGTTTGTTAGATTTGATTTGCGAATATCGTACCGCTCAGGTTGCGTGTGATCTTAGCCTGGTAAGGTCAAATGTAACCAATTAAAATTGAATAATCAGTAAACTGGTGCGTGCTAAAACGATATTAGACAGCGCGCAATACGACACTGAGCTTTTACGTAATATCGAAGCGACATTTAGAAGAACACGGTAATGACTCTGCGTCGCATCACTGAAACAGCCGATGCGCATAGTTATCCTTCGAGCTTGATATGAATCTCTGTTAATCAACTAAATGGTGCATCTCTGAGATACTCGTTTCGCGATAAACAAATCAGAGAAAAGGAATGACCAAGTTAAGAATGATAATTTTGCAACGCGCGTGCGTGATCATTATGTTGAGCGTTTTGAGCGCATGTGCCGAAAAGCAAGAACCGGCTGGCATTATTGCTGGCTATGATTCGGGGCCACATTCCGAGGCAAGAGCCGCGCAAAATCAAAAACCTAAATTCATGGCGTATGAACACAGCTTATCATTGGAAGTCGAAAAGCAAACGATAGCGCCATTGCATATCGAACTAGTCAGTCGATGCGAGGCTGATACACAATTCGACTGTGTGGTTCTGAATTCTAGGTTAACCGCCGGTAAATACCAATCTAGTCAAATTAGTTTGCGAGTGGCACCTAACGGCATTGCTTTTTTCTCGAAACTAGCCACCAGCCAAGGACGGCTTGCTAGCCAATCCACGCGTGCGCAAGATCTAAGTGATAGTGTGCGAGATAATGCGAAACGCACACAGATGGCGACTCAGTATCGCGATAAGCTATTGGCGCTTGAAAGCAAGGAAGGTAATGATATTGATGCCATGGTGAAAATTGCTTCTGAATTGTCGAATGTACAAGCTCAACTAGAATTTTCTGAAGGAGAGAGAGCGAAACTTTTCAATAAAATAGAAACTGAATTACTCAATATTCAAATTAGCGCACCAACTATGCAAGGTTTTTGGGCGCCGATTTCGGATGCGTTCGCATCGTTTGGCGAAGACCTGTCTTATGGAATCTCAAGCGTTATTTCGTCGTCGGCCTCAATAGTACCTTGGTTTATTTTCTTGATAATCTTGTTTTTGGTGGCTCGCGTTTTGTTTCGACTGTTCCGGTCAAAGAAATGACGGCCAACGCTAACAAGAAATAGACCTCGCTGGGTTTACCATTAGCCGCTATTTAGTAATAACCGTGGTAAACCGATGTTAGATTTTCCATTACCCAACAATTCTTACGATTTGAGCGGTCAGGTTGCTTTAGTTACCGGAGCGACCTCAGGCTTGGGTTGGCATTTTTCGCAAGTACTCGCGGCGGCTGGAGCGAAGGTCGCGATTAGCGGGCGGCGTAAAGAGCGTCTCCAAGAGCTCGAAGAACTCATTAGTGGTAGTGGTGGTAATTGCGCTTCGTTTCCGCTTGACATGACCGATGCCCAAGCGATTGTATCAGTTGTGGCTGAGGTAGAGCAGTCGCTAGGGCGAGTGACCATCTTAATCAACAATGCCGGTGTACCCGACGCGCAATTAGCCACAAAAATGGACATCGAACTGATTGATCGAGTGCTCGATACCAACGTCAGAGGACCCTTTATAATGAGTCGTGAAGTGGCAAAACGGTTGATTGCTGACAAGACACCTGGCCGCATTGTTAATATCGCCAGTATGGCGGCCTACCAATACGACGGCAATGGCGCCGCGCTCTATTCGGTAAGCAAAGCGGCCATTGCGCGAATGACCGAAGCCCTATCGGTGGAGTGGGCAAAGTTTAATATTAACGTAAACGGAATTGCCCCCGGTGTGTTTGCCTCTGAAATGGTCGATGGCATGCAACAGCGCATGGGCGACCTAGCTGGGTATTTTCCTCGTAAACGAATTGGCTACCCAGCGCAACTCGACACAACCTTGCTATTTCTTTGCTCACCGGCGTCAGAGTGCGTCACTGGCACCATAGTGAAGGTAGACGACGGCCAATCTAATAAATAATAATTCTTTTCGATTTAACATAGAAATAACAATAATTTAGGAACCAAAATGAAAACACGTATTACCGAGCTCTTTGATATTGAACACCCAATTATCCAGGGTGGAATGCACTTCGTTGGGTTAGCCGAGCTAGCGGCGGCGGTTTCAAACGCCGGTGGCTTAGGTATTATTACCGGCTTAACCCAAGGAACACCTGAAAAACTAAAGGCCGAGATTGATCGTTGTAAAACCATGACCGATAAGCCCTTTGGTGTGAATATGACGTTCTTACCAACGCTAACTCCGCCAGATTATGGGAGTCTATTCGATGTGATTATCGACAGCGGGGTGACCGTGGTCGAAACCGCGGGTAATAACCCGGCAAAATGGTTGCCAATGCTCAAAGAGGGTGGTGTCAAGGTGATACATAAATGCACTGCTGTGCGCCATGCCTTGAAGGCCCAGTCCATTGGCTGTGACGCCGTTTCAGTTGATGGTTTTGAGTGTGGTGGTCACCCAGGCGAAGACGACATTCCCAATTTTATCCTGCTACCAAGGGCCGCTGACGAACTCGAACTACCCTTCGTCGCTTCTGGCGGTATGGCCGACGCACGCAGCCTAGTGGGCGCACTCGCTATGGGGGCCGACGGTATTAATATGGGCACTCGATTTATTGCTACTAAAGAGGCACCGGTGCATCAAAACGTTAAGGACGCTATTGTCCAAGCTTCAGAGCTCGATACCCGTTTAGTGATGCGTCCCTTACGGAACACCGAACGAGTGTTGAATAACCCAGCGGTAGAACGCCTACTTGAAAAGGAAGCAAAGTTAGGCGCCGATCTTAAATTTGAAGATATTATCGAAGAGGTGGCAGGGGTGTATCCAAAGATTATGCAAACAGGAGACATGGACGCAGGCGCCTGGTCGTGTGGCATGGTAGCCGGTCTTATTGATGATATTCCAACCACTGAAGAGTTGATCTCGGGAATCATGACTGAAGCCGATGCCATTATTAAACAGCGACTTGCTGGCCTTTATTAATCCGGAGTAGCCTGATGATATTTTACGATTGCCTAACCGCACCAAGCCCACGTCGTGCTCGAATTTTTCTTCATGAAAAACAAGCGCCTCATGAAGTAGTGAATATTGACTTGACCAAGGCCGAGCAACTCAGCGATGAGTTTAAGTTGATCAACCCATCATGCACGGTACCGGTTCTTAAGCTTGATGACGGAACATTGTTGACTGAAAATTCAGGTATCGCCGCTTATCTTGAAAGTGCTTTTCCGAACCCACCGTTGTTGGGGTCGACTAGCGCCGAGAAGGGTTTGGTCGCAGCTTGGAATTCGCAGATCGAATTCCAAGGGCTTTATGCTGTCGCCGAAGCGCTTCGCAATTCATCGCCAATGATGAAGGGGCGAGCAATCACCGGCGCCAATAATTACGACCAAATACCAGAACTCGCGGAGCGTGGTAAGGCCAGACTATCGGTTTTTTTCGATAAACTTGATGCCCGTCTAGCGGGTCGTGAATTTATTGCTATCGACGATTTTTCAATTGCCGACATTTCTGCTGTGGTCGCCGTAGATTTCGCGCGTATCATTAAGATGAAACCGCAAGACCATCATAAAAACATTCTTCGTTGGCGTAGTGATTTGTCCGATCGCCCAAGTTTATCGGTATAGGTATGACCATGATTGATTTATACACCGCGCCGACCCCAAACGGCCACAAAGCATCGTGCACCTTAGAAGCCTTGGAAATGGAGTATCAAACCCACTTCGTTAACATCAGCGAAGGTGAACAGCATCAAGCCGATTTTTTGGCCAAAAGCCCGAATGGCCGAATTCCCGCGATTGTCGACCGCGAAGTTGATAACCTTTCCATTTTTGAGTCTGGCGCGATCATGATTTATCTTGCTGAGAAAGCTGGGCGCCTATTACCTACCGATGTAAGAGGTCGTGCCAATGTTTTGCAATGGTT
>CAYQVT010000065.1:0-15979 GCA_964420885.1 uncultured Gammaproteobacteria bacterium | reverse complement strand
TTGCCGCCCAGCGAGCCATTACCGCGACGCCCAAGCCAGCGGAACACCACTCCAGAATACCTTCGGTCAAAGGCATCTCAGTGATCTTGGTAGGCCGCTCACTTGTGTCGCCAAAAAGTAAATTTAGCAGTTTGTTTTTACCATGCGAGTAAACAATCAAATTCTCGTCGAGCAGTTGAGAAGCTTGTACGGTATCTTGTTTAGCCAACGGGTTGCCTGGGTGAGTCAGCACAACAAGCTCATCCTGAAATAAGGGGAAGCTACGGAAACTTTCCGGACCGGGATACATCATAACCGCTAAATCAATTTTCCCCTCATCCAATTGTTCGAGCAAACCCGCCGAAACGGGCATGCTAACTTCTACCGAGATTTTTGGAAATTGTTCCTCGAATTCTCCAATCACCTTGGGTAGCCAATGGTAGCTGGTGTAGCATTCTGAACTCAGCTTGATACGCCCCGCTGTTCCCAATGCGAGCGCCTGTAAGTCTGACGCCAAAGAGTTAAGTTCGGCCAGAACATGTTTAGAGCTCGCTAAAATCCTTTGGCTGGCTAATGTCGAAACCATTCTTTTTCCGCGCCGATGGAAAAGTGCTTGGTCGCAATAGCCTTCAAGGTTTTTAAGTTGATGGCTAAGCGCAGATTGCGTTAGATTCAGCTGTTTTGCTGCTCGAGAAAGGTTCCCTCGCTCAGAGATTGCTTCGATTAGTCGAAGGTGTTTGATATCCAACTGATGGCGTAATTGATGCATGGAACGATCCTTTCTAACTATTAATAATATTCAACATATATACAAATATTAATCATTTGATTAATAAATAAGCCAATTTTACACTCGCTTAAGAAATATTCAACTTCACTAGTTAACTTCTATCACAGAGGGGTCTTTCGATGACTTTTAAGAAAACTTTATTGGTAACAGCATTCCTTGCTATTGGCTTTGTTGGTATAGCCTACTTAACGTCGGCCGACGCAATGTACGGACGCTACGGTATAGAAATACTGTCTGTTAATGAATACAACATGGTTCGGGGAGCCTACGGTGGGCTGTTTCTGGGCTTTGCAGTTCTGTTCCTTATCGGAGCCGTTGACGATCGCTTGGAATTTCCTTCACTGGTGGCCTTGTTCACCTTCATGCTTGGGTTTGCTCTTGGAAGAATGGTCAGTATTCTAATGGACGGAATGCCGAGCTCTCTGATTCTCAGTCTTTTTGCCTTCGAAGTTTTTTACTCGCTAGCAAGTTTTTACTTCATACGTAAACATATGCAGAGTACAAAATCAGGATAGGTCTGCGCTCGAGAAACAACACTAGATTGAAGAAACGGCGATGGTGCCGCTTGTCGGCTGCGATAAGTTTTAGAACTCATCGTAAAACTCGGCCTTTGCATACATCAAAAACGAATCGTGAACAGCCGTATAAAACTATTACAAACACAGGACACGGTTTTATTCGCGCAGGCTCGTGGTGGCAACTGCCGGCGCAACTAAGCCAAGCATAATATATTCTGAGTTCACTTGACATCAGGTGTACTAGGCATAATAGTACACCTAATGTTATTATTTCCACTACAGCTAATACCGGGTGTGCCTGTTTACAAACAGGTCGTGTACGCTGCTCGCAAAGCCATTGTCAGCGGCCAGCTTGCGCCTGAGGACCCGTTTCCATCGGTTCGAGAATTAAGCAAATCTCTGAAAATAAACCCGAACACGGCTCAAAAAGTTGTCACTGCTCTAATCAATGAAGGCTTACTCGTTGTTAATCCAGGAATTGGAACATTTGTAAGTGATGATGTCCGTGATTTGGATCGAAAACGGGAAGCATTGCTTAGTCGTCAAATTGAAGAACTAGTGGTTGACGCAAAACAGCTCTCTATCCCGTTGGAGCAAGTTGTTGCTGCGCTGTCGCAGTCGTGGGATCAACTCGACTCTAAAACCAATGATACTAAACCTCAAACAAGGGAAGAGGATAAACAATGACCTACAGTCTGGTAGCCGAAAATTTAAACAAGTCATTTTGGAGAAAACGTGTCCTAGTGGACATTAATATGTGCGTGAGTGAAGGAACCATTCTTGCTTTGCTCGGCCCTAATGGTGCAGGCAAGACAACGTTATTGATGTCGTTATTGAATCTTTACCAACCATCTTCTGGACGTGCACTAATTTTAGACTTTGACAGTCGGTATTTGCCTTATAACATTTTCAACGATGTGGCGTTCGTAAGTGAGCAACAATTGCTGCCGGAGCACCATAAAGTGCAGCATCTACTGGATTATTGCCAAGGCATTTATCAGGATTGGGATGACGCCTATGCCAGCTCTTTGCTAAACAGATTCGAACTGGATTCTAAGCAACGTATCAAAGATATGTCTCGAGGTAATAAAGCTCGGTTGCGAATGTTATTGGCAATGTCGCATCACCCTAAGATTCTACTCATGGACGAAATGTTCAGCGGACTTGACCCGGTTTCACGCGAGGATATGACCGATGCACTTATCTCTATCGCAAGCCAACAAGGTTGTACGATTGTATTTGCCAGCCATGAAATGGATGAAGTCGAGCGTCTCGCCGACAATGTTGTCTTCCTAAATCAAACTCAGTTGAGCCCCTTAAAATCAACAGAAAACTTATTAGAAACGCATAGAATCATCGAAGTTGATCAACAAAGAGAGTTGGAACGACACGACGCTTACAGCAGTTTACTTTGCCGCCTGCAGTCCAATGGCACGCGCTCTCGTTTTGTTATTGGGTCAGATACTGCTGAAAATCTAAACGTCATATTAACCGAGCTGTCTTCGCAGATAGACGTAAACATCTACCCTGCTGATCTAACTCACATCTTTCGTTTTCTGAAAATGCAAAGCGAGCTAGGGAGTTAACAATGAATATTATCATCGCACAATTAAAAAATGATTGCAGGCTCCACACTTATATCGTCGCTACGTATTGGTTGATGCTAATCACTATAATCGGTTTATTCTTCAGCTCAAACGAAAGCATATGGCAAAATCACTCAGAACTAAGTACTGCAATTAAGCCTATTATTTTGGTATTTTGCATTACTATTTTTGCCGCGGATAGCGCCAGCGACCCAAACTCTTTTTGGCGTACACAACCGCTGTCAACATCCCACCTTTGCCTCTCCAAGTTGGTTCTGCTGTTTTCACTAATTATTCTGCCGACGGTTGCATTACATTGGGTAATTATACAAAGCGTGGCTCAGGGGCTGAATGGATATATGGCTCTTGAACCACTCATCTATTTTTCAAACCAAGCTCTATGTGCTGCATTACTTGGCTCAAACATCAGGCGATCTAAACCAGGTATCATCTTCGTGTTTGCATTAGTCGCCATGGTTCTCACACTGATTCCCACTTGGCTAAAATACAAGTTCGCTTTCCAATTACCAAGCTTTGAGGGTAACACAGCGATTATTATTTCCGCTGCAACTAGTCTTCTGCTTTTGGCCTCGTTATGGTTTGCCTATTCGCGGAGGAATATCACCTACCTTACTCCGGTCTCGGCAATTGCGATATTGGTTTTTTGGTTGTCCCTTCAGCTTGTTGGGCCATGGCATATCACGTCAAATCCATCGCAATCGAAACAACTTGATTTACAAACGTCTCTGAGCGAATCGAGTGCCCAACTCGACGTGTATGAATCACTACCAACACATTACATCGAAGCAACGATTTCAGTACCCAAAACTGTAATGAAAGACTATGTCTTTTCATCTCGTAGTCTAACATCGAATCCGGCCGGCCTCAGGGAATCCAACACGTCAGAGGGAGGGTTTGATCACGGAGAATTTACTTTTGTGCATAAGCAATTAGGTTTCGCCACTGAAAGAGATCGAATTCTTAGCCCTGCAAAAACATGGGTTGGCTTTATTGAACAAGATGAATGGAACAACACCGCTCATTCACTAAGCACTGTCAATATAGAACTAGCCTACAGCGAACCAATAGTAAGCGTTCTTTCTGACCAAACGTTTCTGTCTGCTAACGAATTTGTTCATCGGAACTATAAATTTAGGCTCAACAGTCAAATTTCGGGCAACGCTAAAGCCCTAGTCTCACTTAACGGCTACGCCACAGAAAAACCCATCTTGGGCGCTATTATTTATCGCCCTGATCTCAAAGAATTGGTTCATACACAAGCAATTAATTTCGGTGGATCGACTAGATCTATAGGACTATTAAGTCGGCCGAAAATACAGACGCTCCAATTCAAATGGCAACCACAATTTAATAGAGATCAAACTTCCAAAAAAAATTCTCTTGGATACAGATCGCTGGTAAATCGCCCAAACAAAGAATGGTTTGTTAAGGCACGTGTATTGGTTTACCGAGTAGACCTAACGAAACCCATTGTAACGAAGCTTGTTATAGAAGACGTTTCATTGGACAATCTAGCGACTGAACCATAAATCGCGAGCGACGACCATTACCTCGGATAAACGTTACCCCCTCTTATTTGTGTTTCGGCTAGATAAATAAGTTCGGTCGTAAGTATTGACTAAATATCAACTTCACTAGCATCAAGTTGGGAGCACATTTATAGCCGCAGATACCCTATAGACTTAGGCATCCAGCACCTGGTCGATCAGTTTTCGTTCACTATCTTAGTCTTGTTGACTGGCGAGCGCCCGCTCACGCATTAGCAAAAAAAGGGGGTAGGCAAATGCGAGCGCGACGCCGATAGACAATGGTACATAAACCCACCAGTGTTTCATACCTAAACGGCGTGCCTCAAAGAACGACCAAAAGAAAAATACCACTAAAATAACCGCTATATCATTGGTTATCGAGGCCGATGATGGGTTTACATAATTATCTCTAATAAAGCTGGCAAACGAAAAATTAGGATCGAGCTCCATTGCCTGGAGATTAAAATACCAAGTGACACACACACCCACAACGGCCATCACCGCATAAAAAGCTTGTTTGCTAGATCCCATTTATTGCCTCATCTCGCTAATCGTAAGGGTAGTACTCTAAATGATTATTTACTTGGTCGCGAATTTCTCCATAAAAAGTCGATGGGACGGGGAACAACGACTGTCGACGCAACGTTATCTTTCTACTGAATATTCCTGGAAATGCAGAAGACGAAAACGTTGCTGAACCAATTAAGGATTGTCTAAGTACGCACGAGCCAACAACCTCAACAACTCAAATTAAGAAAGCACAAAGTTGGTTTATGACGAGCAAGCTGCTTCCAAACTGATCTTCGGCAGCGGGCTTCGGCACTGAGATTCGCTACCAAGCACCAAATGTTTTTTCTTAAATTTCGTACCGTTCATTGCTGCTACTTACGGACACACCGCCAGCAAGACGATTTACAACACATCTAATGGTGGTTCATTGAGCTTCCAGATCCTTGGCAACGGGTTTTCTGATGAGCGTATATGGTTTTGTACTCAGACTCGTTACAGGAGTCGTTCTCGACTAGGAAATAGCCACATCGTTTTGTGTTTCTTAAACAATGCAAAGCTGATAGTGATTGCATTGGATCACGCTATATTAAAACTGACCGAGCGCTTGAAGCCACTCCTGTCCAGAGCGTATACTTATCGGCAATAGTAAATAACGACTAGGTAAGTAAATGTCTATTAGAAATCTTTCCCATATTAAGAAGTTTTTTGGTCATGTCGACAACCCTGAAGAGCAACAAGAGTTATATAAGGAAATTTTGTTGATGACGCTTTCGCGAGCGACACGTGCCGATTTGATAACCGATGACTCTGAAATATCAACGGTCCAAAAGATTTTTTTAGAGGCTATCGGCGAAGATGTGAGTTCGCAATGTGTTCGCATTGCTGCATCCTCTGAATTATACGAAACCGCACCGATAGACAAATATCTAGCTCAAGTGGGTCAACAAATCAGTTCTTCGCAGCGCCAAGCGATCGCCAAAGCGTTAATTGATGTATTTGAGGCCGACGGACAAGTTACCGATTCTGAAATTGATTTTTTCAATATGGTAATCGAAGCACTAAAGCTTTCGCCGGCTCAAACTGCAGGCCTTGTCGCCCATCCAGCGAGCTAACTCCTTTAGTCAAAACTGCGCTTATGCGCTAATGATTAAAACTGAGATTTGAGCTCTAGGCTTTTGACGTCACTCGCACGGCGGTCAGTCATTCTGTCCGCCGTGGTTTTTCCAAGCTTAACAAGCAAACTACGCCAGTAAAGCCATGGCGAGTATGTGCAGAGCATAGACGTCGAACACAAATGTTGACATTTTTCGGCGTGAGAGTTAGACAGACTACGATTAAAGCCGATCGATACCGTTGCGAGACTGAGCCATGCCTTTAGAAGAATTAGATAAGAGCAAACCCCTACCACTAAATAAGGCGTTTCGACACTTTGTCTTTTTTCAAATAAAGCTTCTCGCCGACGCATTACGGGATTTGCTTTTTAGCCCGATTAGTATAATTGCATTCATTGCTGATGCGATTATTAGGCCACCAGTGGAACAGAGCCTATCGTATAGATTGACCCTTGCTGGTAGAAAGACAGACCGCATGATTAATTTATTTGGAGAATTCTCATCCTCCGGCGAAACAACCATAGACGAGAAGGTTAATGAGTTAGAGTCGGTGCTTATAAACGAGTTAAATAAACGTAAAGAACGCGACTGACCTAAATCACACCCTGATGCGTTTCACCCCAAGCAAGGAGAGCTTGCAGAATCGCCCACATTGACGTCAAATATTTACCCATTTTTTCAGCCGATACCATATTACTTAAATCATGGTAGAGCTGCAAAAAAACGACCTACTCCGCAACCAAGCACTAATACCTAGGCCGCTGCAAACAAGCTGTTTGGTTTAGGCATCCCAACGAAACTGTTTTAGATAAATTCTACCAGCGGGATTAAACTCAACCCCCTCTTCTTCAAGCAATATGCGTTGATAGTCTTCGTAACCCGCTTTAGATCTTGGGCTAATCTCACCCTTGGTGTTGACCACGCGATGCCAAGGCACCTCGTGCTCTTCAGGTAGAGCCGCTAACGCATAACCGACTTGTCGCGCATTTCTAGGTCGACCTATTAATCTGGCTATCTGTCCATACGAGGCCACTCGTCCTTCAGGAATGGAGCACACCATATCGTAAATTTGATCGAATAAAGACGGCTCCTTATCAACCATGCAGACTGAATTCTTCTGAAAGCAAAATAGACACATTTGCGCCCGCGCGACGATCTTTCAAAATCTCAGCGTATTGAGGCGAAAATGCCCACGCGTTAAACGCCTCTTCATTCGGGAAGGACATCATCACTATCTTGTCTTTTGTCCATTCCCCTTCAAGTTGTTTAGGGCTTTCATTGTTAACCAACAAGGTGCCCTCAAACTGCCTAAACACACCCCAAAACTTGGCTTGGTAGCGGTCGTAAGCGTCGCGATTAAAGATTTCGATTTGCGCTATGGCGTACACTGTCATGTGAATGTCGTCGATTTGTTTATAGTAATCAAACTATATCGTCATAAGGGTTTACACCGTGTGCAATCATTGAATTAAGTCTTAGCCTCGTTAAGGTGTCACCGTACAGTTAGGATCATCAGCTCCACGGAAATGGGCTGTTCGATACCGGGTGAAGTTTACCTTCTTGATAGCGTGAGAAACGAAACGGTTTTAGTAGCTCAGATTCGCGCCCACAAATGTCTTCCGCCACCAGCTTGCCGACTCCAAGCATCTTATAACCATGATTAGAATCAGCGATGACGTAACAATTCTCGAGCATGCGATCGAACACCGGAAAACTGTCTGGAGTGAACGCGCCGATACCACCTGACGGTTCGTTTTTATAAAGCGGCATTGTGCCTTCGAAACGCTTTTGACAATGAGCCAAGGCACTTACCCACATGCGTGCAAAGTCATCACCAACAATAAATTCAGCCGACGATGCACCATAAGGGTCCACGGCAACATCGTCGGCGTTTTTATCAACAATAAATGGGGCGGCGCCACCTTGAACACCGCCAAAATGAAAATCTGGTTTGTAGTATATCCCCCACATTTCATCAGTAATGAGCGACCCGTCTTCGTCGCAATACAGCGGTGCGTCGGTATCAACGTGGATCACCGGTGGCAAGGCGCCGTCATTAGTGACTTGCAACTTAGGGTCAACCCCCAAAACACCTTCTTGTAAGGACCAGTACACCCACATTGGGATATCATTGCTAATGAGTCCGGTGCTGGGGTTCTTTATGTTTATCGACTTTGGTAACTCAAGCATCTCCCAAAATTGTTTTGCCCAAGGACCGGCGCCGATAACCACAAAGTCGCATTCTATTTCGCCTCGATTGGTGTTGACCTTGGTGATCGCACCCGCCGTATCTTTAGCAAACCCAAGCACTTCAACACCGGTTAAAATGCGCACACCTAGTGCATCAAGCTTGTCAGCTAAACCATACATGGCCTTGGTATTATTGGCATAACCGCCCTTTTTCTCATGCAGAACAGAGGTGATATTTTTCGCCTGCCAATCATCAAACAAGCTCCGCATATAAGTCATGCAATCTGCTTCGCCTTCGATGAAAGTTGACTCATAAGCAATGACTTTTTGTTGTTCGTAGATGGTCGCCACGTCCTGATGCATGCTCTCAGAACTGATTTGCATATAGCCTACAGGGAGATAGCTATACGCCTGTGGATCACTTTCCCAGACCTCAACACTGTGAGCCATAAGCTCACGCATTGCAGGCTGAAAATAATTATTACGAATTACACCACAGGCAATGCCAGTTGCACCCGCGGCAATACCTGATTTATCAACAACAAGTATATCCTCACCCGAGCCTTTACCAGTGGATTGAAGCTCGAGGGCAAGGTGATACGCTGTGCTCAAACCGTGAATACCAGCACCAATGATGACGTGCGGTGATTTATTAGGGATAGCCATAAAGTTCTCTTAAATTTTGTTTTATTAAACTAAGCCGTTGTAAGCCTACTTAGGTTTCTGTTTTTCTATACTTAATTAAATTCAGTCGCCGCATCGGCTACGACGTTCCAAAGGTATTCAGCGGCCGTGATATCGGCCAATAACAAGTAGCGCAATCGAGAGTCTTTGTCGTAGCGAATCACTATCGAATTCATTCGACCTACTGAGGTTTGCGCCACACTCAAGTTGGTAAACTTATGAGGTCGCAAATCAACACCACAAATCTTGGCGAACATCTCGTCAGCCTTCTCGCCACACACCTCAAAACAACTGTGACTGTCACCTCGTTCTAATAGGTAGGTGCGTTCTGTAATATCCATTGACCAAGTCGTTCGTAACGACTCGATATGGTCGTTGTTATTGTCTAACAAGTGCAAAAAAAGAAATTCGGTTGCTGAGAGGCGTGCGTTCAAGCCGCCTCCGCTTAATTCGCAAGCATGATTAATGAGTTGGGGCATATCGACATTCATGGATTCAAGCCATGCCATCGTGTCGGTTCCTTTAAAGCCGATCCGCTGACAGTGAGTCAGATCTTTAATCATCAATTGCGTGCCTATCTGAGATGCCTGTCGAGATAGTGGGCTTCGTCTAAGCTCATGTTGAGTGTTCATGCATCTACTTCCTGCCGAGCGTTACTGGGGTCATAAAACGGCAACGCTACCACCTGAGCATCTATCAGCGTACCGCCATCGCATTTGATCGTAATATTACTACCTTGTATTGCTGATTCTGGAGGCACGTACGCTAAGCCAATCGTTTTTCCTAGCGTCGGCGAGGCTGTACATGAGGTTACTCGGCCAACCATTTGTTCGCCATTGAGAACCAGATGGCTTTCCTTGGGTATGACATCGCTCTGTTGAGAGATTGAAAAACCCACCAATATCCGTTCAATCGGTTTTTTCTCAAGTTCACGGATGGTTCGGGCACCAACAAAAAATGGCTTTTTACGCGCGATCGCCCAGGTCATTTGAACCTCCATAGGATTACTCATCGCGTCGGTATCTTGACCGATAATCACATGCCCTTTTTCTAATCGAAGCACGCGTTGCGCCTCTACTCCGAACGGCGTTATATTTAGACCATTGCCGGCTTTCATTAGGGCATCCCATAGAGCTTCACCATACTGCTGAGGCACGTGAATTTCGTAGCCAAGCTCGCCGACAAATCCCACGCGCAAGAGACGCGCTGGTATTCCGGCAACCGTACCTTGCCGGACCCCCATATAGCCAAATGCGTCGTTGGTGAGTTCTACATCTGAACACACTTTACTCAGTACCTTTCGGGCGTTTGGCCCGGCAATATTTACCCCACACCAGGCACTACTTACATTCGCAATATCTACCTCTAAGCCCCATTGTGCATTCCATTTAAGCATACTCTGGAACACTCTTCCGACGCCGCTGGTAGTAGCGGTCACGTAAAAGTGTTCATCATGAAAACGACAAGCAACCCCATCATCAATGACCACCCCAGCCTCGTTGGTTAACAAAGCATATCGAGCTTTGCCGACGTCTTGCTTGACGAAAGTGAAGGTATAAAAGCGATTCAAGAACTCGGCTGCATCCGGGCCTCTGATGTCCAATCCTCCGAGTGTCGATACGTCAATTAACCCTACATTACTGCGAACGTTCAAAACTTCGGCGCGAACACAAGCCGCTTCTTGATCTTTTTCGCCGTAGAATGCGGGGCGAAACCAGGCTCCGGCTTGCATCATTTGCGCGCCCGCTTCAATATGCCGATGATGCATATTGGTTCTTTGTTCAGGATAAAAACTACGCCCAGCGTTTACTCCTAGCAACTCAGAGGCAAATGGTGGACGCGCCGTAGTCACGCCAGTATCGGCCACCGTTCTACTGGTGGCCTGAGCTACCAATCTTGCGGCGGCTAAAGCGGAATGCCGGCCTTGCGATGGACCCATTCCGCATGTTGAATAACGTTTTACTAATTGGATATGTTCATAGCCATCGATGGTGGCGTTGACGATGTCTTTGATTGTTAGGTCTTCATCGTAGTCGACAAACTCTTTGCCTTTTGGATGCGGAAACATTGGCCAGGGGTGGTTAATCATCCTCGCGATCGTATCTTCAATCTCAGGAGGCTCTGTAGGTTCTAGGTCTAGCACCACACTCGCAGCGGCCTTACCTGCATTTTCGCCTTCTTGAATCACCGAATCGACATCCCAACGCCCATTAACTGAACCCGCTAACCGAATCGCTTTGGGGTAGCTGTGTAGGGAGAACAAACACGATTCGTCATCGTAGTCTAACTGTCCACCGGCCTGACAGACCAATTGATAGGTTGGCATGTAACCCACCGACATGCACAGCAAGTCGCAAGCGATTACCTCCCCAGAATCACCGCAGCGCCCTTGGCCCACAATGGATCTAACTTCTACTTTAGCGACTCGCTTGGTTTTGGAATCGGCAATCGCCTCAAATACCGCACTGTGCGGAATAATCCTAATACCCTGATCTATTACTGTCTGACGTTCAAGGGTGTCGCAGGCTTGTTCACGCATTTCAACTATCGCGGAAATTTCGATGCCCGCGTCAATTAAATCCAACGCTGTATCATAGGCTTGGTTGTTCCCAGCAAGAACAAGCGCTTTGTCACCGGGTTTCACTCCGTGCAGATGCGTGAGTCGTTGTGCGGCACTCGCCATTACCACACCCGGAATATCATTGCCTCTGAATACGGCTTGTTGCTCTAATGAACCGCTGCATATAATCAATTCTTTAGTTCTAAGCTTGTAAAGCCGATCGTCGGTAACAAGCCCAAGCCAATTATCAGGGTGCCAGCTGTTGGCAACGGTCGACACCATCAGCCGTATATTTGGAAATCGAAGAACTTCCTTAATCAAGCGAGCGCGAATACCAGCATTTTGCTCAGTATTACGAGCGTAATTAAGCGACCCACCCACCATCGGGTTTTCATCAATCAGCAATACTTCAACCCCTTTTTTTGCCGCTGCGATAGCCGCCGAAATACCTGCGGGACCAGCGCCAACAACCGCGACGTCGGCGAATAGGTATTGTTTGTCTTTGTAGGTGGGTTGCGCCTGTTGGTCAATCACACCTAGCCCAGCTTGCTTACGAAAAAAAGGGGCCCAGATCTCCCATATCCCTTTCGGTCGAAAAAAGGCCTTGTAGTAAAACCCAACCGGAAGAAATCTAGACAATAGGCCGGTATAAGCTTGCCAATCTCGTTGTAGCGAGCCCAAATAATTTTGTCCCCTTACAGACAACCCGGATTTTATTGCTTTTCTGTCCGCTAAGGTATTTGGCGCAGATCGCAGTTGCACCAAGGTATTAGCGTCTTGGGCGGCCATGGTAAGTGGACCACGAGGTCGATGATATTTAAACGACCGACTCATCAACCATTGCCCGTTAGCAATCAAAGCACTGGCAATTGTGTCGCCTTCGAACCCATTCACCTGACGGCCTTCAAAGAAAAATTTTATTGGCTTAGAACGATCAATCAACAAACCAAATGGTTTGGCGAGGCGCACCTCAGCAGAACGATGATCGTCCGAACGAGCGTGTTTAACTGACATACTCGGCCACCGTGAAGGTTCGTACGATCGTATCTGAAATAGTATTTCGTTCAGCAAGAAACCAAAACGAACTTGGGGTATGACACCACCATTCTATGACCGAGCCCGCACGATTATCATGAAAAAATACGTATTCGGCCCAGCGCCGTGAATCGACTTCTTGATCATCAGGCATGGGATGGTATTCACCTCCATAGGTGAATTCAGCAATGTTTCTCGGCCCGTTCAATGGGCAGGTAAGTAATTTCACTTTACGCTTCTCTCTTTGCTCGAGGTTTTTTATGTCGCCAATAACGCTTTAATGACTTGCAGCGGTCGCACCCGCTTCGTTAATTTGCTGATAGTTATAAAAACGTTCTAGTTCAAATGGTTTAATCAAGTTTGGAACTCGTTTAGTGACAACCAATTCAGCCATGGTTTGACCACAAATTGGAGTGGCTTTGAATCCCCAGGTACCCCAGCCCGCGTCTAAGTAATAGTTGTCAATTGGGCTCAGTCCCATGATCGGACTGTAATCCGGCGTCATGTCGGTCGTACCAGCCCATTGCCGCAACATCCGTGCCTGAGCTAAAAATGGAAATAGTTCCATTACCGCCGCCGCTAATGACTCTTTTTGATCAAGTGTTGCGCGCGTGTTGTATAACGGATAGGGGTCAGAACCACCACCAATCACAAACTCGCCTCGAGACGTTTGGTGAACGTAAACATGCACGTGGGGCGAGCTTACGTGGGGCGTTAAGATCGGCTTGTACGGGTGTGTCACCATTGCCTGAAGCGGGTAAGAATGAATGGGGAGTTTTATTCCCGCCATCGAAGCCACTAAGGAGCTGGCGCCGGCCACGGCTTGCACCACACAACCGCATTCGATCTCCCCTCGATTGGTTTTCACACCGCGTACTTTCCCAGCTTTGATATTAAAGCCAAGCACCTCGGTTCGTTGATGTAATTCCACCCCTCTTTCACACGCACCTTTGGCATAACCCCATGCCACGGCATCGTGGCGCGCAGTGCCTCCATCGGCATGCCATAGGCCACCGAGAATAGGGAATCGGGCGCGGTCATCCAAACGTAAATTGGGAACCAGCTCCCGAATAGTTTGGCAATCAATTAATTCAGAACGAACGCCAAGATGTTGGTTTACTTCGGCTCGCCATCTGAAACTTTGAATGGCAGCATCAGAATGGGCAAGGGTGAGCTGACCGCGGTTTTCCATCATTACGTTATAGCCAAACTCGTTACTCAAGTTTTGGTAAAGCTTGACCGATTCCTTGTAAAAATTTACCCCTTCTTCGGTGAGGTAATTAGAACGAATGACGGCGGTATTTCGTGCGGTGTTTCCGCCACCCAGATAGCCTTTGTCAAGCACCGCTATATTCTTGATGCCATGATATTTCGCCAAGTTATACGCGATCGCCGTTCCGTGTCCACCAGCCCCAATAATCACCACATCGTACTGCTTTTTTAAAGCTTGGGTCGGCGTGAAATGATGCTTGCCGGGGTGTGTTTTAGTTAAACCGTATTTTAGTAAAGCAAAGGGCATTGGAGCTCACTTTTTCGCTGTTTCCATGAAGCGAATATAGGCAAATAGTGATAAGCTATACTTATATGATATATCTCAATAACTTATTTATATTGACTGATTTTTGGGGTCAGACATGGTATTAAAGCGATCAAAAAATTTAGAGTTAAACACCCTTCAACAGTTCTCGGTGGTGGCTAATTCCGAAACCATCACACAAGCGGCCAAGCGCATTGGTATCTCGCAATCGGCGGTGTCGCAAACGATTAAACAGTTAGAAGAACAAACAGAAGTCGAATTAATCGTACGGCGTTCGAAACCCATAAAACTGACGCCAAGTGGCGAAATATTAAAACGCTATGCGCTGCGAATGCTGAGTGATAGCAGCCGGGTAATGAACGACATCAAAATGGCGGCCTCTGGAGGCTTATCTCATTTGCGTGTGGGAATGATCGACTCGTACGGCGAGGCGCTAGGGCTCGAGTTCATACGCTCAATTCAACCCATGATCAAACGGGTAACTTTACAACACGGCTTTAGAAGTTCGTTGATCAACGCCCTGCGCCATAGAGACATCGACATACTAATTACCTCTGACCAAAATGAAAATCATCGCTCGATCGAACGTCATCCTCTGATACGAGACCCCTTTTTGGTAATCGCGCCAATACAAGGAGGGGTTAAGTTTTCAGTTCAAGAATTGTCAGAGCAATTGCCGTTTATCCATTATATTCCCGACTCTCGAATCGGTGCTCAGACTGATCTCATCGCTCGCCGAATCGGCATAGAACTGAACACTAGCTACGAGCTTGACAGTACCCAAACACTGTTGCGATTTGTCAACGCGGGCATGGGCTGGGCAATTGTATCGGCACTCTGCATCGTACGATACCCAGCTCTGCTCGAGGGAATCGAACTCATCAATCTAGACAATGGTGCTAACGCACGTCTGATTTATCAACTCAGCCGACGCCGCGAACTTGGTGAAATGCCCGAAAAGTTCGCAGCCATATCACGCCAGCTATTCGAAACCGAACTCACTCCAAAGCTTAAAGAAATCTCACCTTGGCTCGCCGAGCAGGCTTATGCCATAGAGGGCTTCTCATAGCAATGCTGTACCGTCTTCCTTAGTACAATTTGCACCTTAATTCACTTAAGACGAATAGCGACGTTCTTAGTAGTGACGTAGTTATAAAGCGCTTCTTGACCTTTTTCACGACCAAACCCAGAGTTTTTAATACCTCCGAACGGCGTTTCGATTCCGCCTGCATACCATTCGTTCACAAAAACCTGACCCGCTTTCAATTCTTTGGAGGCTCTCATCGCACGATTTAAGTCGCTTGTAAAAACACCCGCAACCAATCCATATTCCGTCGCATTAGCCATCTGATAGGCCTGCTGTTCGGATTCAAAGGTTGAAACACTCAGTACCGGTCCAAAAACTTCTTTGGTAAATAAGTCCGAATCGGGAGCAACGTTAGTAAAAACTGTCGGTTCGACAAAATACCCTGATTGCGCGCTGGCCTTTCCTCCGGTAAGCAAATCCGCACCTTGTTCAACGCCGGCAGCACATAATTTCAAGATCTCTGAACGTTGATGTTCAGAGGCCACAGGAGTTAAAGTGGTCGCACTATCCAAACCATCGCCAAGAACCTGTGATTGAACCAGATCCAACACACGCTCTACAAAACGATCATGAATGTCGACATCGACAAGCACCCGCGACATCGCGGAACAGACCTGCCCTGCGTTAAAAAATATTCCCCCATCGACGCTCTCCATCACGCAATCCAAATCCGCATCTGCAAAGACGACAGCAGCGGACTTCCCCCCCAACTCCATAACACAAGGAGTTGCGTTTTCTGCCGCAGCATGAAGAATGCTTTTGCCCGTCGCTACGGAGCCGGTAAACACAATTTGATCGATATCAGGGCTAGACACTAGGTGCGCACCAGCCTCAGCACCGT
>CAYQVT010000064.1:0-16000 GCA_964420885.1 uncultured Gammaproteobacteria bacterium | reverse complement strand
CCTCTGAGGAACTCAACTCGTTGGCCAGAGAAAAAATAAAATCTTTCAGTACCGAGCCTAATCCATTATTGGCGTTAACGCTTATCGCCGCGTACTTCTCTGGTTCTATTAAGTGTCGCGCCAGCACTTCACGCGGCATTTGCACCACAAATTGATGAAAATTTTCTTCAAAACTTAACGAATAAGGGGCGGTGCTGTCGTATAAGGCAAAACTTCCAGGAGTCAACAATGCCTCTCGACCATACTGCCTCACGGTGCATTTATTTTCCAACTGAAAGCTAATTAAAAAATCGTCCTCACCCGCTTTGCTGATTTGCTCCAGTGTTCGATTGACGACGTGGGGTTGGGAAATCACTTCCGAGAATGCTACATCGGTAAAGCCGACACCGCCCCTCAGATTAGCTTCAAAGTCATTTAAGTTTTGGTCGGGTTGCGGCTCGCAACCTAATTGCACAAATTCACCGCAAACAACTTCGCGCCAATAGTCGAAATTGGAGACTCCCTCACGGGCATCCGCTTCTTTCTGGTAACCTTTTTGAATAATAAAGGGCACAATTGACTCGCTAGCACTAAAATTAAGGTTCACGATACACCATTAATGTGATTCAGTACCAGCGAGAAAACACAATATCCACCCTAGTCAAGAAAATCTCAATTCTAAGGAACACGAGCTTAATACTGCTACTCCGAGACCTCCTCAACCACATCGATTCCGACAGTTCCTTCTTCAGGCGCATAATCCTCGGTCGCTGGCTGTGGTTGTCTATTCAATAACAAGCGAGTAACATCTGGACGCGAATAATGACCTACAGGATCGGCAAATACTTTGGCAATTGTGATTTCATTCAAATCCAATTCAGCGACCAGCAGGCCTTCTTGGTCTTCGGCTAGTTTTTCAGCCAATGGCTTACCATCGGGGCCATATATGGCGGCGTGACCACCACCAGCACGAATTAGTGACTTGTGCTCTTCATTTTCGCAAAGCATTTCCATCATGTCGTCCGAAACCATTCCGCATGCCGCAATTACAAAACACTGCCCTTCAGCCGCATACAGTTGTGACGCCGCGTTGTTAAGTTCCCAACCCAAAGCATACGCTTGTTCATAGGTGGAAAATGACGGCCATGCGGCGCAGTGTATTTGCTCATGCATGCTATACATCGCGTATTTGCTCAGCGGTTGTAGGTGCTCCCAACAGGCAAGCTGCCCAACACGACCGATGTCGGTTTCCGACACACGCAAGCTCGAACCATCCCCGTCACCAAACACGGTACGTTCTTGATGAGTTGGTTTGAGTTTACGACGACCTGAAATAAGCGAACCATCTCGGCCAAATAAAAATTGTGCGATATAGAGTGACCCATTGTCACGCTCACTTGCCCCAGTTGAAACATAGATATTGTTATCTTTTGCAGCTTGCGCAATGGTATTAAATTCATCACTTCCAACGACTAAGGAATTTTCATGGTAGCGGCCAAAGAATTTCATATTGGTCATAGTGGTATTAAGCCAAATATACCATGGGTATCCCGGCAACCACGTTTCAGGAAAGACCACCAAATCACAACCTTCTGCGGCCGCTTGTTCTATTAACTTCACGGTTTTGACAACCGTCCCTTTGAGATCTAAATACACCGGTGCGGCTTGAACCGCAGCGACTTTTACATTTTGTTTTACATCCATCGTTATCACCTAAACTTGATTCAATTTGTAAAAAAATTGGCCCTCGGCTTAAAGAATATATTAGGGGGGAAAGCCGAGGACCGGTAAAAACCTTTCTGCCTTAGAACCGATGGCGGTAGGTGACACCATATTCGCGCGGACGATTAGGAACAGCTGAGTGAAAACCTAAGCCGAAGTTTGAGTTTCCACTGACGATAAAACGCTCATCACCAATATTTTCAACCCAAACAACCACCTCACTATTGTCATTAATGTCCAATTTTGCGGACGCATTCCATAAATTGGTCGATTCTTGGAACAAAAATTCTGAATTTTGCGAATCATTAAAAATATCATCTGTAAACGAATAGTCGAGTCTAAGTGTTAAGTCTTTGTTCGAGATATTAGCAATATACTCAGCACCCACACTTAAGGTGTTTTCAGGTGTATTAACCAATTCTGAGTCAATGTCTATAACGCCCGACAATACTAGATTTGGGTCAGGTGTAATTGATGTGTATTCAGCGTCGATGTATCCGTAAGCTAGATCTAGCTTAAAATTATCGCTCAGCAATGCGGTAAGCTCCAATTCCAATCCATTGATGTCAGCAGTACCAGCGTTATCGGTAATGGGACCACCTAGCGAATCGAATAATGTTACTTGAATGTCTTCATACTCTGACGTGTAGACCGCTGCGTTGATTCGAAAACGGTTATCAGGGCTTTGCCATTTTATACCAAGCTCGTGGGTGTCCAATGTTTCTGGGTCGAAGGACAGAGCTTCTGGCACCGCCGCTACGTATCGCAATACGAAACCACCACTTTTAAAACCTTGTGCGAAGCTATAGTAAACCAAGGTGTTGTCGTTAATGGCGCCGTCGAAACCAAATTTGAACTGAGTTTCATCGAAAGTTTCACTCACACTACCTGTACCGTCACCTACCAGCGGTATAAAGCCCGGTACTAGAGGGCCACCTGCAACAAGTTGAGCTTCTATACCCGGCGCGCCAATCAAAAACACTAGTGGATCGTTATTCAAATTTCCACCAATTACTTGGGTGAACGAATAACCTTTATCATCTTCGGTGTAGCGAATCCCACCCGTGACAGACCAGACATCATTAATTGCGTAAGTGCCTTGAAAATAAGCGGCTTCGCTAGAGTTATCTACTTCAGCATCGTTCTGAATGGCCGCCTCAAAACCTGCGCCCCCAAATGGACTGGTACCAGGAGCGGGTATTGATACCGGTACATTAACATCATCGGTCCCGTCTTCATCGAAGAAGAAAAGACCGGCGGCGTATTTCAACCGACTATCGAATGCGGTACCGGTTATTTGAAATTCATGGGTGCTTTGGTCAACGTCGTAGTTGTCGTTTACAATCTCTGTGATTTGAAAGGGTGAATTGTCGGCGTCATTAGCAAATCGGCTTTCCGTGTTTCTGAATGAACCGGTGTACTTTAAGTCATAATTATTGCCGTGGTAGTTGGCAACAAAATGAGCGCCAAATACTTCAATTTGAGAAAATTGTTGACCTGTACCGAAAGATAAGTCTGCGTCAATGTCGCTTACAACGGACTGATTAAACTGACCTAAACCTCCACCAATGATTTCAAAGAAGTCTCCATTTGCTGAGAGCGCACCAGGTGCGCCAGGGATAAACGGACCCAAGGTATTACCGGTTGGCAGGGGAATCGGGTTGTTTAATACCAAAGAGGCGCCAACCACGCCTGCTCCCGTTGGAGGGGCGCCAGTAGTAAAACCAACACCAACTGAAGGAGCGGCACTTTCGTCAATGTCGGTGTAGTCGAATGAAGCTTGAAAATCCCAGGTTTCGTTTGGTGTGAAGTCAAATGACCCTCGAAACGCAAGACGTTCTTCATCACCCAACTCATCACCCACCAATGGGCGATCAACAAAACCGTCGCGATTCTTACTTGAGATTGACCATGACGACCTAAATGTATCACTAAAAGGAATGTCGACAGATGCCCTCAAATTAGCGCGTCCATCATTACCAACGGTGCCTTCGATTGACGCTTGAAACTCTTCAGCAGGCTTTCGTGAAACGATATTAATCGCGCCACCAATAGCATTACGTCCAAAAAGTGTTCCCTGTGGACCACGCAGCACTTCGATTGTTTCGACATCGAGCACATCTAGTACGCCACCAACAGAGCGAGCCACGTAGACACCATCAACATAGGTACCTACACCTGGGTCGGTAGTCAAACTGAAGTCAGTATTACCAATGCCTCGAATAAATACAGCGGCGCCTGACGAAACACCACCAATTGGTGAGGTAGTATCAAACACTAAACCTGGTGTGAAATTAGCAATTTCAGAAATATCATTCACCCCTTTATCAGCCAGTGCCGTAGCGGTAAAAGCGGTAATCGCGATCGGCGTATCTTGCAAACTTTCTGAACGTTTTTGCGCGGTAACAACAATTTCTTCGAGTGTAAAACCATCACTCTGTGCGCTTACCTGTGCTGTACCAGTGACAGCGAGTGCTCCGCTTATCAGCAAAGCGAGCTTTTTGGGTTTCAAATTCATGTGTATCTCTCCACTCTATTTAATTGTCTTAACAGTTTGTTTTCTTCTCACGAAGTGTCGGGAACTAATTCCAATCAACCAATTAGTTAATGTGTTAATTATATTTACAGAATGCGGAGATACACCATGACGAAAAAGGCACTACCACTTGTCATTTTATGCACAGCCCAGTTCAGCTCTCTTTTATCAAGAGAAATGGCCATATATCATTGATATTAATAGATATATTTTTATAAATTTAAGTCAACACGATGTCAAACAAAGTAAAAGACAATGAAAATCAGTAACTATTAGCGAGAAATAAGTGGGTAATGGAGCACTGGTGACTACGACTAAAATGTAAATTAATTAATTTTGTTAACTTTCGGATCTGTAATACAACTTTCTGAATACAGGCGATAGCGGTTCGCTGTGGTGCTCTGTCTAGCTAAGTCAGCCAATCGTCAAAAATTTAACAATGCCAACGATACATATAAGGCACTATCAATTGATGTTTTCGGCACACGTTCTGCATTGCGGCCTATAAAAAGCCTACTAATAAACTTATATTATCCAATTAATTCAATCACTTAGGATGAATAAAATGCACTTCTATCGAGGTCGAATACAGGCTCAAAGCGGTTTGCCAATGTCTAGAGCTTATGCTTAACTCAAGCTCAATAGCCAAATGCTCGGCCAGAAACACCTTACTCTGGGCGTCGCTAAACTTGTAATCACGAGGACACAATCATGCCAAGCCCTGAACAATTTTATAGTTCGTCACAACGAAAAATTCAGAATGATCACGAAAGCAAAGATCTTGCCGATGCCGTCGTTGCTGCGATCGTGAGTGACGAGTTACAGCAGGAGCAAATTGATTTCATTTCAAAACTTGATTACTTCTTTTTTTCCACCGTAAATGGTTCGGGTGAACCAACTGTGTCGTATAAAGGAGGCCCGGTCGGACTCGTTAATGTGGTTGGTCCAACTAAATTGGTGTTCCCGAATTACGACGGTAACGGAATGTTTTATTCTATGGGTAATACCTCAGAAACGGGGAAAGTAGGTATGTTGTTTATTGACATGGAAACACCTTTGAGGGTACGTGTTCAAGGTACGGCTCAACTTAGTCAGAACTCCGATTTAATCGAATTGTTTCCTGGAGCGAATATGATTGTTGAAGTCGATATCGATTCGGTATTTTATAATTGCGCGCGTTATATTCACAAACACAAACGGGTCGAAAGCTCCAAGTACGTACCTGATGAAAATGGGGAACAACCCTTCCCAGCTTGGAAACGTATCAATTTATTGCAAGAAGTATTACAGCCCAAAGACCGTGGGCGTGCCGAGCAAGAAGGTGGCACCATTACTACCGAAGAATACGACCAAAAGGTGCAAGAAGGTACCTCATAGTAATTGCCTTTAGATTAGTCCGTCTTAGTGGTCGTAGCGAAAGAACTAGACCACGTTAGAGGCCAAGTGCAAGTTCTCAAAGTGACGAGGAACACTCTTTTTAGCATCCAGAAAAAAGCCCCTACCAAGCAACACACTTAGGTAGGGGCTTAGCAATGCAAAAGCGCATTACCGAATCAACTGGTTTTACAGCCTCGTATTACCTTACAAGATCGAACGTTTATTTTCTTTATGGAATAATGGCTTAACCTCGTCTTCGGCTTTGAGCCGAGCCGTCCACTTATTTCTGAAATGTACAAACGCTTCATCGGCTGCGATTGCCCTTGGTACGAAATCTGGGCTCCGCTCTAGCAGCTTTTGTTGATCTTCGATAAATACCTTATCTTCCATAAAGCCTTCTAAAAGCGAGTCTTTCAAGGACGAAGAAACCTCAGGGTTATCCATGTCACTATTGTGAAGGTAATTCCAGAAGAAATGCGTTGTGTTTCTGGTTTCAGGCGTCATGAACTGGCAGTTGCGATATTCTCGAACATGTTCACGATTGTCTGTGTCTTCATTCCATCCCGCCGGTGCGAAAAGTGTCTCCATAAGAAAAACACCTGGTAAGCGCATACTAATAATATTCGCTCGATCAAGCCTGTCGTCCTTCTCGTTGTCAGGAATCACCTTTGCATGAAACGGAGGAGCATTGCTATCACGATGCCAACGCTCCATTGAAAAACCGTCGTCATGTTTTTCGATATTTTCGGCCAAGGTGCTGTATGCGTACGCTTCCGAACCACCTAAAGTATTGGTGTGAACAAACGCAACGTGTGAAAAATCAGCTAAGTTGTCAACAATTAGCAGCCAATTAGCATCGTAATGAAGATACGCTTCCTTATCAAAACCTCGCCAGTTTTCAGTGTCACTTAATGGCGCGAAATCATAGATATCCTCTTCATTCGCGAGTTCTTTTTCGCCCATCCAAATCCAAATCATGCCGCCTTTTGCAACGACAGGATAACTGCGTACCTTCAAAGATTTCGAAATGTGTTGCTGGCCCGGAATTTCGACAACCTGGCCTTTCTCGTCATAGAGCATTCCGTGATACATACATCGAATACAATTCCCTTCTACACGGCCAATCGACAACGGTGCAGCACGGTGACAACAGCGGTCATCAAGGGCGATGTAATTATTATCAGCTCCTTTATAAAAAACCAACGGTGTTTCACAAATGGTTCTCGCCAATTTATTGTCGGCCTCGGCTACCTCGTATTCCCACGCGGCGGCGTACCACATGTTTTCAACAAAATATCGCTTTTTTCTTTCAGTCATTTTCTTAACCTCTGATTTAATTCTTGCGTTGTTAACTTTTTGGGGTTGTGTCGATAATCACTTGCATTGTGTCTATCATGGTTTGCCATGACGCACTGTCACAACGACTCATCATTTGTTCATATATCGCATCGATTTTCGGAAGGAGCAGTGCCTCAAGAGCTTGTCCTTTCTCAGTAATACTAACGTTGACTATTCGCCGATCTTGGCTGCTTCGTTGCCGGGTGACCAACTGTTTCGCGCTCATTCGGTCAATAATGCCGACCATGCTGGGGCTCGGAAGCAAGGTTCGTTTCGCAAGTTCGGCACTGGTGCTCTCATTGACTTCCCACAAAACTCGTAAAATTCTCCACTGTTGCTCAGAAATACCATGTTCTTTAAACACTTTCCGATAATGCGGAATAATCGTATCGAGCGTGCGATGTAGCATCATCGGTAATGAATTATCAAATTTATCCACATTTTCCTCGCTGAGTGAGTAATTTAATTCAGCCATCTGTTTCGATATTTATTTAATTTATATATAAATTAATATATAAATAGTTAATATATTAAGTATAATCACGAATATTAGTAACTTGTCAACGGTGTTAGTTTGAAAAATACCCGTTGATGCTAAATAAGCAGAGCTAAAGAACGATGAATAATACTGTAGAGAACGTAGTCATTATTGGCGCCAGTCACGCGGCGGCAGAAGCAATTTCGAGCTTAAGAAAATCGGGGTGGCGAAGATCAATAACACTAATAGGGGATGAGAAGCAGCTGCCTTATCAACGGCCACCTCTCTCAAAAGGCTATTATAAAGGTGAGGTTGGTGCAGAAAAGTTAGCCATCAAAAAGCGCGAGTTCTACGATACCGCGAATGTCGATCTGCATCTTGGTAAACGGGTTGAGAGAATTGATCGAAATAATAAATTCGTTGAATTGGAGGCTCAAGAGCGCATTCCATACAGCCACTTGATAATCGCAACGGGAACTCGAGCCCGCACCCTGAACATTGAAGGAAGTGATCTGGCAAACATCAAATATCTACGCACACTTGATGACGTCGATGACATCAAGCAATCATTAGTTCCAAACGCTAAGTTATTGATCATTGGAGCGGGTTATATCGGCTTAGAAGTTGCGGCCTCAGCGGCACAACAAGATGTAAAGGTGACAGTACTAGAGGCCATGGACCGAGTGCTAGCACGGGTTACCAGCCCTGTTGTGTCAGAGTTCTACCAAGACCTGCATACCGAAAAAGGGGTGCAAATCAAACTCAACTCCACACTCGAAAAATTCGAACAAATGGACGATGTTAAAGTTGCGGTACTAAGCAGTGGTGAAAGAATCGAATTAGATTGCGTAATTGTCGGTATTGGCGTGATACCAAATATTGAACTCGCTGAGCACGCTGGGCTTGACTGTAATAACGGTATTATGGTGGACGAATTCACCCGTACTGAGGACCCTTCTATCTACGCTGTTGGAGATTGTTGTAATCACCCAAATGCCATCTATCAACGTCGCATTAGGCTTGAATCTGTACCGAACGCAACGGCACAAGCAAAAATCGCAGCCCTGGCTATTTGCGGAGAAGACGTGGCGTACAAGCAACTACCGTGGTTTTGGTCTGATCAATATGACGTGAAACTTCAGACAGCTGGCCTATTTGAAGGCTACGACAACTACACGGTAAGCGGCAGTATTTCCGAACGCAAGTTTTCGGTGAGCTATTTTAAAGACGATAAGCTTATCGCCCTTGATGCCTTGAATTCTCCGGCCGACTTTATGAAATCAAAAAAATCAATCCTAAGCGCGCTGAGCGAATAACAGTGCTAAATTGCAACTAATCTAAATAACCATACTGGTTTGTGGCCTAAGCTATGCCGTTGACAAGACGTTCGACAAATACTTGCCAAGCCAGGTGTTATAACAATCAACCGGTAACTACTCTATCCATGGGTACTGCCATTACATTTAAAACTTAACAACGAGGAGCAAAAAATGCTTGGATACATAACAATAGGCGTGAGCGACATGGACAAAGCGCAAGAATTTTATGGCGCATTATTGGCAGAGCTAGGCGCTAAACAATTATTTGGGCAAGACCGCATTAAATTCTATGGCACTGGCGATGGCCCAATGATTGCAATCTGCACACCCTATGATGAGCAACAACAACATTGTGGCAATGGCAACATGGTCGCGATTACAGCCGATGGGCCAGAAGGTGTAAAGAAACTCTACGATCGCGCGATTGAACTAGGGGCCAGCTGCGAGGGGGCACCAGGCGAACGGTTGCCTATTTTCTACGGCGCTTATGTTCGCGACCCAGATGGCAACAAGATTTGCTTCTATGAAATGAAGATGTAGACCATTTGCGTATTCGATCAAGCGCTAGCGCTTGATCGAATATAAAACAATTGGGCCACCGAGGTTCGTCGCTATCGAGTACTTCAACTCATTAGCTGAGCCTCTACTTTACCTTCTTGAGATGCTCTTGTAGGCAATCAATCAGCTTACTGATATCACTTTCGCTAGTATAAATATGTGGCGAGATACGTATTCCAAATTCCCGCGAATCAAATAGTAATTTATTCGCCCGCATCACCTTCTCAAGTTCTCTCTGGCGTTTGAAGGCCAACACCGATGTGCCACCCTTTTTGTTTAGATCTAAAGGAGATGCGAAGCATTCTCGCGGTACACAATCGATCAGTTTTTGGGTCAATAAACGATTGTGCTGAGCGATGTTAGAAACCCCAATCTTACTAATCACCTTAATACTGTTGCTCGCCGCGACAAATGGGGCTACAGATGGCGTACCCCCCCAAAAACGAGACGCATTGTCAGCGTATTCGAAATTATGAATATCAAATTCAAATGGGTCCCGGTGTGAAAACCAACCCACATCGTAGGGCCTAAGTTGCTCGATTAGATCTTTCTTAAGCCATAGAAAACCCGCTCCAGGGCCACCACACAACCACTTAATACACGAGCCCAATAGAATGTCGCAACACGTGTTTGATAAATCTATGTCTACGATTCCGGTTGCTTGAGCCGTATCAACGATGCTAAATACACTTTTCTCTCGACACAGGTCAGCGATCTGCTCTACTGGAGCTAAACGATTCGTGTTGTAGTTAACCTGCGTGATAAACGCCACCGCAACCTTGGCGTCGATGACGCGATCCCACGTGTCGAGTGCTTGCAAGTCTTCAGCTTCGGGGATCAATTTTAGACTAAAACCCAAGCGCTCTGCCTGTTTTAATACAAAGCTTGCCGAGGGGAAGTCTCGTTCGGTCGCGACGATAACATTTTTACCCGGTTCCCTGGGTAGCGCCATCAACACTTTCGATAAGCCACTCGATACATTTGTTTGTGGACAAAATTGGTCTGCGCTCGAATTTAGCAAGGTAGCGAGAGCCTGTCTAAACTCGCCAATGCCGTCTAGCCAACCGTTCCATATATCCTCTCCCCCGGAACGCCATTGGTCTAAGTAGGCAGACCTTAGACAGTCATCGGTTGAGCGCGGCAATAAGCCGATCGAATGAGTCAAAAAATAGCTGGCATCCTTAGGTCGATGAAATAAGGATTGGTGATTAGACATGGCTTATGCCCTCAAGCTTTTCTTGAGCTGATCGATATCGGCGAAGCGACTTGCAATATCATCAACATCAGCTGCAGACCGTAAATCACATAATTTTTTAAGGCCACGAAGCATAACCGGCAAGGGAGGACCGCTAGCTGTAAGATCTTCCTTATCAGTCAAATCTGCGCGCAACGCAGGTGCCTCAATAAATTTGCTAATTAATAGATTATGATGTTGAAGCGCTGTTTGTCCGTGCGCCTCGCACACCTCGAGAAACATAGTGAGATTACGTTGATACCACAATTGCTTATGTTCGCCCCGTTTGTAAGCCTGTAAAAATCGATCCATCAAACTGGTCTGACGCATACAATCGCGAAGCAGTAGTTGATCTTCAGGGCGCATAAACAAAAACTTGTCGACCAGTAATTGCGAATAATAGGCATCATCTGCACGACATAAGCCGAGTAACAAGTCGACTATATTAATTCCGGCAAAATCACCGGCATTAGCCCCACGGTACTCTCGCAAGCCAACGTCGTGAGGCTTATAATAAGGCCTAATATTATAGAAAAAATGATCAACATCTAACTCCTCGAAAAGCGATTGATTGTTAGCCACCACCTCTTCCAAAGCCGTTTTTGCCGCACCTAACAAATCATAAGTAACCGTGTGCGATACACCCAATGGCAAGCAAGCAAGTAAGGCTTGAGAGGCTCTGATAAAGGCAAACACGCCACGAGTGTTGCAATCAATGAACAACTTCTCATCTTCTAAATTAGTAAATGATTTATGTTCGCCATTTTGAGCGTAATTGTGTGTCTCTAAATGTGCGGATGCAAATCTTGGCACCACTCCCAATGACGCCCCCAATTGTAAAGATAAGGCCGACGCAACCCTCATGGTATGTTGAAGCGCCTCAACCTCAAGGTTTTTATTAATACTCTCGTCTAATTGATCAATCTCATGACGCCTACAAGCTGCCATGAAAAACCCCACGTTTCCCAGCAAATCAAATCCATGATCAAAACCTTCATCGGTATTTCCCTCCGATAACAAAGCTTGTATAAGGTCTCCACCTTCTGCGATCAATTGATTCTTTAATTCTACCCCCACATCAGCGAGGTTTTCATGACATTGATGCTGATTATAAAGTAGCTCAAGCCCTGTATTAAGTTCCTTAAATCCCGATCTTATCCATAGGTCGAAATTTCGCGCATTTTCAGTCGCCATTTCACTATCAAATAAATTATTTTAATTAGCCTTACGATAACAAAATTTCACTCAAATAGATTATCTAAAATGGATATGCTGAAGACCAGGTATAGCAGACATTGTTAGTGAATCAATTGCGTCGCTGTAAGCTTACGGCAATCAACATGGTATATTTTGCAATGAATAATATTCAGTACCCGCCTTTCCAAGTTAGGATTAGGCTAGTTTCGACACAATGAACGATCACACAATAAAACTTATACCATTCTCTGGCGACAGGCTTGAAACACTTAAACAATGGCTTGAAAATGAGCACGTAGCTCGATGGTTCCCTGACCCACAAGAGAACATTGCCTGGGCGCGCACCCCCCCCACAACAAAGTGGCCATTATATTATTGAGCACCAAAACATCCCTGTGGGCTACGCTCGGTGGCAATGCGTAGACCGTAAAACGCTGGACAGCGTAGGATTGCACCATATTCCTGAAAACTCTGCAGACATTGATATATTTATTGGCGATGCTAATTCAGTAGGCAAAGGACTTGGAGTCATGTGCATGAATCAGCTCGTTAGAATTATTAACGACTTAAAAACCGTCCCTTTGATTGCTCTAACAACCTCCGAAAAAAACACTCAAGCAAAGAAAGCGTTTACCAAGGCAGGATTCATAAGCGATTGCTATTATACGGTTGAACCCTTCGGTAAGTGTCTTCTAATGATCCATAAGAACTGATTAGACCGTTAGCCATCCATATTATTGGTCTCTAAAAATGAGACGGTCCCAAATAAATTTTAGCTACCTAAATAACCCAAATAAACAGCAAGTGCCGAACCAGAGCCTTATCGAGCTTAGTTGATAATTGATTCTAATTCCAAAAATACGTCGTGCCCCCGCTCAATGAATCTTGAAGGATTCAGAAACCCATGACGTTCCATAAAATCAAATTCGCCGTTTCTACCAACACCTCGGCCAAACGCTGTGGGGCCTCCCCACGCTTTTTGGAATGCAGGAACAGCTTGCTCAGCTGCGGTGACATGCGCTCGCTTAAGCCGAAACCCTGCTTGGCGTAGCGATGTTTCGGCGTATTTGTAGGAATGCGTGTATTTAATCAATTCATCGAGAGACTCACTTGGATAAACTTGCTTCAACCAATCTATCTGCAACATGGTTTTCTTATTGACCACGGTAGACAGTTTCACAAGTTTAAGTGACGCATCTCCGAACTCAATACCGAGTTCGCGCATCGCCCTTACATTCAAAAAAGTCGACCAGGGCGTTCCTTTTCCTTCAATCATCGGGTTTTTCACGGCCGTTAACATCGAGGAAACACCGGTATCAGCATACAAAGAAGCCTCTTGAAACTCGAAGACCTTGGCGTCGTCGCCGAGCTGCCTGAGCCAATCAGCTTGCGGGCTCTGAATCGTGTTGCCCGAGTAGCTTGCTTGTTTGAGGGTCTTTAATGCACGCTGAAAATGACCAATTTTTTGATTGCCTCTAAAGGCTGTAATACTCACTGCGTTAGTCCCCTTATAATGCTGCGCTTTGATGTGGAAACCTTTAGGGCTTCCGAGCTTGGGGTCAGCATCGTCGAATACTCCTTTGGGAGTCTTAATAAGGTTCTCAGCACGATCAATCGCCTGCTTCAACTGATTTACGTCTTGAAATGCTGCGCCGCGCAACACATCAAAATGTTCAGAATTGTTGATCACCTCTTTTATAAAATCAGGGCTATCAGCAAGCATGTCTTTTAGATCCCAGCGCAATCCCATGCGACGAACCTTTTCATACTCGGTAACATTGAGTGCAGCCGCCCAGAGAGGTTTTTCGTTTGCTTTCTCGGTAATAAATTTTGCCAAATAATAGGCGGCGGTCAACTCATCACTTAAGATGCTAACGCCTGCCTGCGTAGCTTTAATCGATGCTTGATTCAACATCGTAGCCAACAACTCTCGGTCAGCGATTGTCAGCTTCATGGCATCGTTGTACATCGCTTGTAGAGCTTGTAATTGCGAAGCGTTTAACGTCCCCCACTCAGCACCAGAAACCAAGCTAGGAGCCGAGCTATATATCGCGTCATTGGTGAGGGCGCTTTTCATTCGGCGTACTGCACGAGAGGTTAACACCTCGTCTTTCAAGCCAAGAGTTTTAGATTCCTCTAAAATATCCTCTGCTATTCGCTCAGCGAGCGCGCGCATCAGCCTAAGGCCTATTCAAACATTGGTTATCAACTTATCGAAGACATGCTTAGGTGGATATCCGCTTACCTACCCTTATCAGAAGCCCAGCCTCAACAGGCTGCGAAAGTCATACTCTTGATGCTTGAAGGAGAAAATGAACTGAATATCCTGGGGCATGAAGACGTTGTTATTGAAGGCATAGAGTTTCTATTTAATAACGCCTAGCAATCCCTCGACACAAACCGAATTAAAATAATTGATTTAATCATTGAGTAGCATTATTTCATTTATTGATTCTTCTTCGCTAAGACCTTAATTAAAGAACCCGAAAGAAAATTGTAAGAAATATCGATGTGAGTGCCTCTCTATAGCTAAGAATTGGTTAACAATAACGTTATTTTAAGAGAGCAATCATGAACCACACGAAGAATTTAAAAGCTATGACGATCGCCATAGCTGGCTTAACAGCAAGCGTCATGTCTACCAGCAGCTTCGCAGCGAATGATGGTTGGTATCTCGCTACAACGCTTTCAACGGTAGACGTTGACGATACTACTTTCAGTAGTAATGGGCTCGTCAATGGCGTACAAAGCCCACGTAGCTTAGAAGTTAGCAGCGACAGTGATGTGGGTTTAGGCGGTAGCATTGGCTATCGTTTTAAAGGTAATTCTTGGGGCGGCATCCGAGTGGAAGGCGAGCTTCAGTATTCAAAGCATGACGTTGAAGGCATTAATTTTAACGGCAATATATTTTCTGCTTCACAAGGTTTTGTCGAAGGCGACGTCGAAGCGTTGTCTGTGTTTGTCAACATTGCACAAGAATTTGAAGGTCTTGGCCGAATTCGTCCATACGTGGGTGTCGGCATAGGTATCACCGAATTCTACGGCGACTTTCGTTACAACCCTAACTTAACCGCTAACGTTGATTCAGACGACGATACGGCGTTTGCGTATCAAGCATTTGCTGGCTTTGATGTCGACCTAACCGAACGCTTCACAGGTTTTATCGACTATCGTTTTGTCGAAACCGGTGACATCGAACTTGAACGTTTTGGTGGCGGTGCAGGCGGCCCAGCTCTGACGATTCAAGAAGGTGAAGTCGAATTGGACGCCTTAACTATCGGTTTGCGCTACTCGTTCAGGTAAGCGCAATAATATTAAAGGGCCAATTTACTTAGATGTTATTTTGGCTCTTTCACCGCCTATTTAGATGATCTAGTCTATTAGAAATAGACTAAAAGGTAGGCGGTGTGCACGCCGAAATAAGCTCGCACGGTTCAGTTCCGGTATTTAAAAAACGATGCGGCTGACTACTGTTAAAATAGTATGCATCGCCTGGTTTCAGCGTCACAGTCTGTTCATTGACGGTCACGTCTAATCGGCCTTTTAGAATCAAGCCACATTCTTCTCCCTCATGAGTAATTTGATGCTTTCCAGTACCCGCACCAGGTTGATAGCATTCACGCATTAACTGAATAGCCTTATTACTAAGATTATTTCCAACCTGTAAAAAGGACACTCCGCCATCGGCTATTTCGGTTAATTCGTCAGCCCGAAAAAATACCTTTTCTGGCGCATCTGTCTCGTCACTGAAGAATTCATTTAGTCTGATCGGAATACCATCGAGTACTTTTTTTAACATGCTAACTGTCGGGTTGAGCTTATTACTTTCGATTAAAGAAATAGTCGCATTCGCTACTCCCGACTGTTGCGCGAGCTTTCGTTGCGACAATCGATTTTTCGTTCTCAATTGGCGGAGCCGCTCTCCTATGGTGTGATCCATGAATAATATCTAGCTACTGTTTAATATAATTAACATTATTAAGAGAGTTTTCATATTAATCAAGACTTTATAACTAATGGGTTAACCACTTGTTTAACATACCCTATCAGGCTTATACTTTTTCAACCCTAATATTTGTATAAGATAAGCCAATTTTGTCGATAAGCAAGGAACAACTTGATGCGGTCTGGATGCCGTTCACATCGAATCGTGATTTCAAACACAGACCGCGCATAATAGAGGGAGCGAAGGGCCACTATTACACCGATAACAATGGCAATAAGCTCTACGATATGTTTTCTGGACTATGGACCAGTGGATT